>NZ_DCJO01000044.1:0-88616 GCF_002320075.1 Intestinimonas sp. UBA1698
AAGGATGACGATGCCCGCCTGTCCTTCCTGATGGGGAACTATATCACCCTGACCAACCTGTCGGAGCGGGAGATTGCGCGCATCGCAGAGCTGCGCATCAGCCCCATCAACATCTCGGTTCATGCCACTGATCCGGCCCTGCGGGAGGCCATGCTCAAGCACCGGCGGGCGGGGGAGTGTCTGGCCATCATGGAGCGATTTGCTGCGGCGGGCATCACCATGAACTGCCAGATCGTGGCCTGCCCCGGCGTCAACGACGGCCCCGCCCTGGACCGCACCCTGCGGGAGCTGGGGGCACTCCACCCGGCGGTGGGCAGCGTGGCGGTAGTGCCGGTGGGGGTGACCCGATTCCGGGAGGGCCTGTGTCGGATCGACCCGTACACTCCGGCCCAGGCCGCGGCGGTGCTGGATCAGGTGGAGGCATTTGCCGCTTCTTTCCTGAAAAAGCACAGCACCCACCTGGCTTGGTGTTCCGACGAGTTCTACCTGCTGGCCGGCCGTCCCCTGCCGGAAAAGGGATACTATGAGGACATGGCCCAGATGGAAAACGGCGTGGGGATGCTCCGCCTGCTCACCAGTCAGGCGGCTATGGCCCTGGAGGACATGGAGCTGGAGGAGGCCCCGCCGCCGTTTGCCATTGCCACCGGCGTGTCCGCTGCCCCCTTCTTGCAGAAAATCGTTGACATGTGCCGGGAAAAATGTGGTAATATAATAGGAAATGTCTATCCGATGGTCAACCGCTTTTTCGGGGAGACCATCACGGTCTCTGGTCTGATTACCGGACGGGATCTGATAGAGCAGCTCAAGGGGAAGGCGCTGGGCGAGCGGCTGCTCATCCCGGACAGCATGCTCCGGGCGGGGGAACGGATCTTCCTGGACGACGTCACTGTGGAGCAGGTGGAGGAGGCCCTGGGGGTGCCGGTGACGGCCCTTACGGCTGACAGCGGCTTTGACCTGGTGGACGCCATTCTGGGGCTGCCGGTGGAGACGCCCGCCTATGCCCTGCCGCCGGAGGACGACTATTATCGCTACAACCCGTGACAGAGAGAGTGAGGGTGCTATTATGAAGCCTTTGATTGCAATCGTGGGCCGGCCCAACGTGGGCAAGTCCATGCTGTTTAATAAATTGGTGGGCCAGCGGTTGTCCATCGTGGAGGATACCCCCGGCGTCACCCGCGACCGGCTGTACGCCGAGGCGGAGTGGAGAAACCGGAAGTTCGACCTGGTGGACACCGGCGGCATCGAGCCCTCCGCCGACAGCCAGATTCTGGCCTTTATGCGCCAGCAGGCGGAGATCGCCATCCAGCACGCCACGGTGATCCTCTTTGTCTGCGACATCAAGACCGGCCTCACCGCCTCCGACCAAGAGGTGGCCAACATGCTGCTGCGCTCTCAGAAGCCGGTGGTGCTGGCGGTCAACAAGATGGACCAGGTGGGGATCACCAACCCAGACATTTATGAGTTCTATAACCTGGGACTGGGGGATCCCATCGCGGTCTCCGCCGTCCACGGCCATGGCACCGGGGATCTGCTGGATGCCTGTATGGAGTATTTCCCCCCTGAGGACGAGGAGGAAGAGGAGGACGATGTCATTAAGGTGGCGGTCATCGGCAAGCCAAACGTGGGCAAGTCCTCCCTGGTAAACCGCATCCTGGGGGAGCAGCGGGTGATCGTCAGCGACATGGCGGGCACCACCCGGGACGCGGTGGACAGCTATTTTGAGAACCAGAAGGGCAAGTACCTGTTCATCGACACCGCCGGTATGCGCAAGAAGTCCAAGGTGGACGACCGCATCGAGAAGTTTTCCGTCCTGCGGGCCACCATGGCCATTGAGCGGGCCGACGTGTGCCTGATCCTGGTAGGCGCCAACGAGGGAGTCACCGAGCAGGATACCAAGGTGGCCGGTCTGGCCCACGAGGCGGGCAAGGCATGTATCATCGTGGTCAACAAGTGGGACGCCATTGAGAAGGATGACAAGACTATGGACCACATGCGCCAGGACATCCGCAGGGATCTGTCCTATATGACCTACGCCCCCATTGTCTTCATTTCCGCCCTCACCGGACAGCGGGTGGACCGTCTCTTTGACCTCATCAACTATGTCAATGACCAGGCATCCCTGCGCATTACCACCGGCATGCTCAACACCGTGCTGGCTGACGCCACCGCCCGCGTGCAGCCCCCCACCGACAAGGGACGCCGTCTGAAGATCTACTATATGACCCAGATCGGTATCAAGCCCCCCCACTTTGTTTGCTTCTGCAACGACGCCAAGCTGTTCCACTTCTCCTACCAGCGCTATCTGGAGAACCAGATCCGCTCCACCTTTGGCCTGGAGGGCACGCCAGTCCGGTTGACCATTCGGCAGAAGAGCGACAAGGAGGGATAGTCATGGCAGATCCTACAACAGTTCCCACGGGAATACAGCCTAACCTTCCCGCCGCACTGAGTGAGCTGGGGGCGGCCCTGTTGCTTCCGGCCCTGCTGATCGCAGTGATCGCCTACTTCTGCGGCTGCTTCAACGGGGCGGTCATTGTCTCCAAGTATATCCTGCGGGATGATATCCGCACCCATGGCAGCGGCAACGCGGGCCTGACCAATTTTTTCCGCACCTTCGGCGGCCCATTGACCTTTGTGGTCATCCTGACCGATGTGCTTAAGGCTGTTGTGGCCGTCTGGGTGGGTGTGCTGACTGTCCAGTATTGGGGCGGAGGTACAATATGGGCCCAAGAGGAGATTGCCTTTGAGATTGTGAAATACTGGTCCGGCCTCTTCTGCCTGCTGGGCCACATGTTTCCCTGCATGTTTGGGTTCCGGGGCGGCAAAGGCATCCTCTCCGGCGGAACCGTTGCCTTCCTGCTGGACTGGCGGCTGGCTCTGCTGGCCTGGGGCGGCTTTTTGCTGCTGACTCTTCTGACCCGCTATGTCTCGCTGGGCTCCATCTATGCCGCCGCGTCGTTCCCGGTGGGGACCTGGCTGTTTGTCAGCCATGACCGGATGATTATGCTCCTGTCGCTCATCATCACGGCGCTGATCCTCTGGAAGCACCGGGCCAACTTTATGCGTCTAATCCACGGGAAAGAATCCAAGCTCACGTTTCACAAGAAAAAAGAGGGGGTATAACCAATGAAGGTATCGGTCATCGGCTCTGGCGGCTGGGGCACGGCGCTGGCGCTTCTGCTGCTGGAAAACGGCCATGACGTCACCCTGTGGTCCTACAGCGAGGCGGAGTCCCAGATCCTGCGGGAGAAGCGGGAAAATCCGGTGCTCAAGGGAGTGCCCCTGCCCGAGACGCTCCGCCTGACCACCGACCTGGCCTGCGTCCGGGGCTGCAAGGTGGTGGTGATGGCTACGCCCTCCTTTGCCGTGCGGAGCACCGCCCATCAGTTGGCCCCCCACCTGGAGCCCGGCACCGTCCTGGTTTCGGTCTCCAAGGGCATTGAGAAGGATACCTCCCTGTGCCTGACTCAGGTGATTGCCCAGGAGGTGGGAGAGTGCTATCCGGTGGTAGCCCTGTCCGGGCCCTCTCATGCCGAGGAGGTGGGACGGCGGGTCCCCACCGCCGTGGTTTCCGCGTCGGAGGACCGGGCGGCGGCAGAGCTGGTTCAGGACCTCTTCATGAACGAACGTTTCCGAGTTTATGCCTCCGACGACGTAATCGGCGTGGAGTTGGGCGCGGCGCTGAAAAACGTCATCGCCTTGTGCGCCGGCTGCTGCGACGGCATGGGCTGTGGCGACAACACCAAAGCCGCGCTGATGACCCGGGGGCTGACCGAAATTGCCCGGCTGGTCGTGGCCATGGGCGGCCGGAGGGAGACAGTAGCCGGCCTGGCTGGCGTGGGCGATCTGATCGTCACCTGCACCTCCATGCACTCCCGGAATCGGCGTGCGGGCATCCTCATCGGTCAGGGCACCCCGCCGGAGCAGGCCGTCAAGGAGATCGGCATGGTGGTAGAGGGCTACTATGCCGCCGTGACGGCCACGACACTGGCCAATAAGCTGGGGGTGGAGATGCCCATCGCCCAGGCCGCCTATGAAGTGTTGTACGAGGGCCGGGACGCCCATCTGGTGCTCACAGAACTGATGACCCGGGAAAAAAAGCACGAGCTGGAGGACAGTTGGGTGTAACGGGTATGGCCGGATAAGAAGATGATGCTCTACTGATCCGCAGGCGAAAACCGCCCATGCAAATATCATCCGTCTCACCCTACGGAATTGTGTTGGCAAGGTGGTAGAGAATGCTTGCAAAACGGAAAAAGAAACAAGTGATCGAGAGAGACTTCTTCTTGATCTGGGGTCCCGTATTTCATTTTGCAGCTCTCGTGAGTTTTGGATGTGATTGGCTGAGGATAGGGTATAGCAGTATCAAGGACTCTATCATTCGTGCACTGTGCTTAGTGCCCGTATATTTAGGCGGCTGTTATGCCACCTATAAACTGATGAGGCGGGAGTACAGACATCGGGATATTCTGCATTCCATGGGTGGAATCACTACGGGTCTGGGGGAGTAAAGTGAAAAAATATGGTATATCTGGGGCTCTGTTTTGTCTTTTTCGGTTCTGTTTATGATAACAGGAATTCAGATCCTGACCATTTGAGCAAATACAATAGCCTGGAACCAATCTGAAAGAGTAAGAGAAGAAGCGCGGGGAGTTTACCCGCCGCGTCTCTTCTCCTACGGCTATTCATCATCGGGTTGGGTTAGGCGGTACTCGAGCCGGGGATTTTGGCTTAAGACAAAAGAAAAGCCCTGCACCAAGGTGCAGGGCTTTTTGGAAGTATCACTCACACAGCGCGGGTGACCTTACCCGAACGGAGGCAGCGGGTGCAGACGTACACGTGCTTGGGCGTGCCGTTCACGATCGCCTTGACGCGCTTCACATTGGGCTTCCAGGGGCGGTTAGAGCGGCGGTGAGAGTGGGACACCTGAATACCGAACGTAACGCCCTTATCGCAAAACTCGCATTTGGCCATTTCCTTGAACCTCCTCGCTGGTCAAAGTATCAGCTTATCCTGGACTCAAATCAAAGCATCGAATGATATATTACCAGATGGAGGCTGAAAATGCAAGTATTATTTTTCGCTTTTTCCGGATATTTGGCGGAAGGAGAAGATGGGATTGCCAAATGGAACAAACGCGGCTATACTAAAGCGGTAAGGAAACGAACGGGGTGATCGTATGGACAGCCACTATTCCGTCAAACTGGGGCAGCTCATCAAGGACTTCGAGCTGGAGGTCCTACGGGGGGCGCCGGGCTTTGAGGACATCCTGATCCAAAAAGAGGATGTAAACCGCCCGGCACTTCAGTTGGCGGGCTTTTTTGACTACTTCGACTATAAGCGCATCCAAATGATCGGAAGGGTGGAGGCCACCTATCTGGCCCAGCTCAGTGCAGAGGAGCGGCGCATCAGCTTTGACCAGCTCCTGGCCCGGGATATCCCCTGTCTCATCATCACCCGGGGCATGGACCCCTTCCCGGAGTGCATGGAGCTGGCAGAGCGCTACAACCGCACCATCCTGCGTACGCAAGAGACAACGTCGGCCTTTATGGGCGCCCTGATTGCCACCCTGCGCAACTATCTGTCCCCCCGCATCACCCGGCACGGCGTGCTGGTGGAGGTCTACGGCGAGGGTGTGCTCCTGCTGGGCGAATCCGGCGTAGGCAAGAGCGAGACCGCTATTGAGCTGGTCAAGCGGGGACACCGGCTGGTGGCCGACGATGCGGTGGAGATCAAGCGGGTGGGCGTCAAGCGGCTGGTGGGCTCCGCGCCTGAACTGATCCGCCATTATATTGAGCTGCGGGGTATCGGCGTGGTGGATGTGCAGCAGCTCTTTGGCATGTCCGCCGTCCGCGAGGACCAGGACATCGACCTGGTGGTCAATCTGGAGCAGTGGAACGACAACACCATGTACGACCGGCTGGGCCTGGAGGACCTCTATACGGTTATTCTGGACGTGAAGGTGCCCGCCCTCACGGTGCCGGTGAAACCGGGCCGCAACCTGGCCATCATTGTGGAGGTGGCCGCCATGAACAACCGCCACAAAAAGATGGGCTATAACGCCGCCCAGGCTTTTACGCAGCAGATTAACGAGCACTTCGATCAGGCCCTCAGCGCCCAAAACAAATAGTCAAGCCCGAAGCGGGGCGGCCTTACTGCGGGGCCGTCCCGTTCTGCTGCGGAAAGAACTGGACGCTGACGGAGGAATATGATATAATGTCCCACTAGATTTTGCGTAAAATCAGCCTCGCTTGTCAGAGCCGGGCTGTGGATCAATTGGAGGTAGCTGCTATGTGCGGTATCGTCGGATTCATTGGAACGGAAGAGGCGGCCCCCATCCTGCTGGACGGCCTGGCCCGGCTGGAATACCGGGGCTATGACTCGGCCGGATTGGCCGTGTACGACCAGGTGGAGGGGCTGAAGGTGGTCAAGGCCAAGGGCCGGCTGCAGGTCCTGTCGGACATCGTGGAGGGCGGAAAGAACATCCATGGGACCGTGGGCCTGGGGCACACCCGCTGGGCCACGCACGGGGAGCCGTCGGACGTCAACTCTCACCCTCAGGTCAGCATGTCGGGGCGCATTGCGGTGGTCCACAACGGGATCATTGAGAACTATGTTCAGATCAAGGAATTTCTGGAGTCCAAGGACGTTAAATTTGTCTCACAGACCGACACCGAGGTGGTGGCCCAGCTTCTGGAATACTACTACCGGGGCGACATCATGGAGGCCCTTACCAAGGTGCTCCACCGCATCGAGGGGGCGTATGCCCTCGGCATCATCTGCGCCGACTGCCCCGACCGGCTCATCGCCGCCCGCAAGGACAGTCCGTTGATCCTAGGCTATGGCGAGGGCTGCCATTTCATGGCCAGCGATGTGACCGCCGTTATCAAATACACCCGGGAGGTATGCTATCTGGAGGATGGGGAAATCGCCGTCCTCACGGCGGACGGCATCACCGTCTACAATCACCCCTACCTCCAACCGGTGGAGAAGGAAAAGCACCATGTGGACTGGGAGATCTCCGCCGCCGAAAAAGGCGGGTACGAGCACTTTATGGCCAAGGAGATCATGGAGCAGCCCAAGGCCTTCCGAGACACGGTATTTCCCCGCATCCAGGATGGCCGGGTGGTGCTGGATGACCTGAACATCGACGGAGAGTACCTGAAAAATGCCGACAAGATTTACATCATCGCCTGCGGCTCCTCCTACCATGTGGGTATGGTGGCCAAATACGTCCTGGAAAAACTCCTGCGCAAACCGGTGGAGGTGACGCTGGCCTCCGAATTCCGCTACTGCGATCCGCTGGTGAGTGAGCGGACGCTGTGCATCGTCATCAGCCAGTCCGGTGAGACCATCGACACCCTGGCCGCCATGCGCGAGGCCAAGCGGCTGGGCGCGCGCATTCTGTCCATCGTCAATGTGGTGGGCTCCTCCATCGCCCGTGAGTCCGACGACGTACTCTACACCTGGGCTGGGCCGGAGATCGCTGTGGCGACCACCAAGGCCTACTCCACCCAGCTTGCGGTCATCTACCTGATCGCTCTGCGGTTTGCCGAGCTGCTGGGCACCATCGGGAAAGAGGAATACGAGGATATGGTGGCCGAGCTGCTCACCATCCCCACCAAGATGGAACGTATCCTGGAAAACCGAGAGGCCATCCAGTACTATGCCTCCATCTACTTCAACCACGAGTCCATCTTCTTCATCGGCCGGAACATCGACTACGCCATCGGTCTGGAGGGCTCGCTCAAGCTGAAGGAGATCTCCTATATCCACTCCGAGGCGTATGCCGCCGGCGAACTTAAGCACGGTACCATCTCCCTCATCGAAAACGGCACCCTGGTGGTGGCGCTGGCGAGCTGTGTCCAGTTGTTTGACAAGCTGATGAGCAACGTGGTGGAGGTCAAATCCCGGGGTGCCGACGTGGTGGGCCTGACGGTGGAGTCCAAGGAGAGCGCGCTGAAAAAGACGGTGGACCACGCCATCCTGGTGCCGGATACCCACCCCATGCTGCTGCCCAGCTTGGCTGTGATCCCCATGCAGCTATTTGCCTATTATGTGGCGCTGATGCGGGGCTGTGACATCGACAAGCCCCGGAATCTGGCCAAATCGGTGACGGTGGAGTGAAACGAAATATGAAGAAGAGACTGACGGTCCTCTGCGCGGCCCTGGCCCTGGCCCTGGCCGCCTGCGGCGGCACGGCGGGGGAGAGCGCCCCGCCGGCAGCATCCGCCACACCCTCGCCTGCGGTATTGCCGGTGACGGTGAAGTACGGCATCTCCAATTCCTGGGACGCCCTCATGCCCTACAACAGCGTATCGGGCAGCAACTACGCCCGTATGGTCTACGACAAGATCTATGACCGTCTGGCCTATGTGCATGCGGACGGGACCCTGTCCCCGCGGGCGGCCAAGAGCTGGGAGAGCGCCGACGGCGGCTATGCCATTGTGTTTCATCTGGATGAACGGTCGGCCTTTCACGACGGCACACCGGTGACGGCGGAGCACTGGGCCCGGACCTTTTTCCTGATGACAGACCCTGCGTGTCCCACGCTGGGCCGGGGCAACTTTGCCGGGCTTGTGGGTACGGATGAAGACGGCTGTCGACTGGAGGGGGAGCCCTTCGGAGCGGAAGCGGCGGACCCCTATACCTTCAAGCTCACCTTTAAGGACCCGGTGATCCCTGAGGACTTCCTGCTGGAAAAAAACCGGGAATTCTACGTTCTGCCCACCCACCGGCTGGAGGGGGTGGACCCGGCGGAGATCATGGAGCAGGCGCTTTGGCTGGACCCCATCGGCTCCGGCCCCTGTAAGTTTGTCTCCGAGCTGCCCGGCAGCCAGATCCAATTGGCCGCCAACCCCAAGTATCCGCTCGGCGCGCCCGGCTTCGACTATCTGGTCATCACCGTGATGGATAAGGCCAACCTGCTCACCGCGCTGATCGCCGGGGACCTGGACTACTACGCCATCGGCGGCAGCGTGTCCGCCGAGGATGCCGATGTGGCCCGTTCTCACGGCCTGGAGGTCCTCCCGGGCACCGTGCCCAATACCTTCTATGAGCTGATGCTCAACAACAAGACCCTGCCCGACGCCCAGCTCCGGCGGGCAGTGGAGCTGGCGCTGGACAAAGAGCTGCTCTGCCTGCAAAGCAGCCAGGGGTTGGGGCAAGTGACCGGTAGCTACGTGGTCCCCACCAGCGTCTACGCGCCGCAGGAAAAGACGGCGGCGATTCGGGATACGGAGGAAGCGGAGGCCCTGCTGGCAAAGGCCGGCTACGACGGGCGGACCTTCACCCTGGCCTGTACCTCCAGCCGGGCGGGACTGGCCGCGCTCATGCAGCAGAATCTGGCGGAGGCCGGCATCCGGGTGGAGATTGAGACTGTGGATTCCGCCACTCTGTTTGCCGGAATGTCCGACGGCATCTATGACATGGCCATCGCCAGTCATACCCCCAACGCCCTGCCCTTATGGTTCGTGGAAAGCCGGTTCACGGAGGGCAATAATCTGTTTCATGTGGCTGACCTGTCGCCTTATCAGGCCCTGATCTCCGCCGTCCGGACAGAGCGGGACCAGCCGGCCCGGCAGGCACTGGTGGAGGAGCTGGACAATCTGCTGGCCCAAGAGCGGCCCTTCATCCCGCTGTGGTTCTCCACGGCGCTGCACGTCCAGTCTCCCACGGTGACCGGTATCGACTATCCCTCTGCCAGCTTCTCCAACGAGAATGTGTGGGACTGGGTAAAACGCTGACAAAAGAAAGAAAACCTCCGTAAGGCCGAGCTTTATGGCGTGGCCTGTGCCCCCGGCTTGGGGGCCGGAAGTGCAGGAGGAACGAGCATGGCGCACTATCTCTGGAAGCGGGTTCTCACCGCTGTCCCTGTTTTTTTCGGTATCACGGTATTGGTATTCCTGCTGATGAACGCCGCCCCCGCCGATATCACCGACCTGGCCGGGAGCGAGGGCGGCGGCACCGCCGGAGACAAAGCGCTCCTGGCGGAGACCCTGGGCCTGGACCAGCCCCTGCCGGTACGATATTTTACCTGGCTGGGCGGACTGGTCCGGGGCGAACTGGGCAGGTCGTACCGCTCCGGCCAGGCAGTCTCGGCGCTCATCGGCCAGCGCATCGGGCCATCCCTTCTCCTTACGGGGACGGGGGTGCTCCTTGCGGTGGCCGTCGCCCTGCTCTTGGGGGTCCTGTCGGCCTGGAAGCCGCGGTCCCGCTGGGACAACCTTGCCTCCAACCTTGCCATGACGGGCTCGGCCACGCCGGGCTTTTTCCTGGCCCTGCTGGCAATCTATTTCTTCTCCGTCCGGCTGCGCTGGCTGCCGGCGGCCTTTACCAGTGACTACGGCGGCGGGAGCCTGCGGGAGCTGCTGCGCCACCTGTTCCTGCCGGCGCTGGTCATCGCGGTCAGCAACGTGGGCGGCTTGCTGAAGCAGACCCGCAGCGCCTGCCTGGAGGTGCTGGGGGAGGACTATATCACCACTGCCCGGGCCAAAGGGCTGCGGGAGGGCGTAGTGGTCCTCCGCCACGGCCTGCGCTCCGCCCTCATCCCGGTGCTCACCGCCGTGCTGACCCACATTCCGCATATCATCGGCGGGTCGGTGGTGGTGGAGCGGGTGTTTGGCTGGCCAGGGATGGGCAGTCTCATGTTCTCTGCCATCAGCAGCCGAGACTACAACGTCATCATGGGGGTCACGGTGGTCATCGCCCTGGCGGTGTTGGCCACCAGCCTTCTGCTGGACCTGGTCTATGGCCTGGTGGACCCGAGGGTGCGCTATGAGCGGATATAGAGGCGCATGGGCCCGTTTGCGGGAGGACCGGCGGGCTATGGCCGGATTGGGCCTCCTGGCGGCGGAGCTGCTGCTGGTCCTCCTGCTGCCGCCGCTGCTTGGGCTGGAGCCCAATGTCACCGACCGGGCAGCAGGCTTTTGGGCGGCGCCCTCCGGCGCCCACTGGCTGGGGACCGACGAGGTGGGGCGGGACGTATTGGCCCGTCTGATCTGCGGGGGGCGGGTATCCCTGCTGGTGGGCTTTGCGTCGGCGGCCCTGAGTCTGCTGATCGGCGTCCCTCTGGGCCTGCTGGCTGGCTACCGGCGGGGCAAATGGGAGTTCTGGATCATGCGCTGCGCCGATGTGTTCCAGTCCTTTCCCAGCATCGTGCTGATCCTGTGCCTGGTAACCCTGGTGGGTCCGTCCGTGGTCAATATCATTCTGGTCATCGGGCTGATGGGGTGGGTGAGCATCGCCCGGCTGGTTTACGGCAACACCCTGTCCATCCGGGAGAAGGAATACATTCTGGCCGTCCGAGCCCTGGGCGCTCCCACCAGAACCATTTTACGGCGCAACGTGCTGCCCAACGCCGTGGCTCCGGTATGGGCAGCCCTGGCCCAGCGGGTGGGGCGGGCCATCCTGTCCGAGTCCAGCCTCAGCTTTCTGGGGGTGGGCATCCGTACGCCTCAGGCATCCTGGGGCAACCTGATCCAATACGCCACCGGCCTGGCCACCTTCACCGGGCGGCCTTGGGTGTGGATTCCGCCCGGGGTATGCATCGTGCTGACGGTATTGGCCCTCCAATGGGTGGGGGATGGGCTGCGGGATGCGCTGGACCCGCGCTGCCGCATCTGGAGTGAAAAATCATCCCGGCACACATAACCCAGGGCCCGTCCGAATATACTGGCTTATCCCGGAAACAAAAGAGGGGAGGCGCCGGTATGGAATCAGCGTACAGCCGTACGGGTCGGGAGCGTCGGGGAAAGGTCCGGAGCCGCCGGACCGCAGGCGGGTATCATCCGAAAAGAAAGGTGGCGCTGGCCCCGCGGGAGCGGCGCAGACTGACCCAACTGGGGGTATGCCTGGCCCTGTTTTTGGTAATCTTTCTGGGGCGAGGCGTCTTCCCTGAGCGCATGGATACCCTGCGGGGGGAACTGCTCCAGCTCATCCAGACGGACACCGATTTCAAGGCGGCCTTTGCCAATCTGGGCCGCTCCATCCAGCGGGGCGAGCCGGTGCTGGATACGCTGGGAGATCTGTGGGTCGATGTATTTGCAGGGGGCGGGCGGGTGAGCAGCACATATGTGAACCCCAGGGACCACGCTCCGCTGTATCATGAGGAGCTGGCATTCCTCAACGCCAGACCTACGGCGGTGGAGCTGCTGGAGCGCCGGTTTGGCGGCCTGCCGGCCGGGGCAATGTCCCGGCGGGAGACCGTGGCGGAGGACGTGACCGTCCTGCCGTCGGCGCCGGAGCCGGTAGCTTACGACGGCCCCCCTCTGCCGGAGAACGCCACCATGGAGCGGCTGCCGCTGGGCTTGGACCAGACGGCGGCGCCGGTGATGGCGGTGGTCTCGTCCGGCTATGGCTGGCGGGAGCATCCCATTGAGGGCGGCGAGAAGTTCCACGCTGGGGCGGACCTAGCCGCCCCTTATGGAGAAGCGGTGGGGGCCTTTGCCGACGGGGTGGTGGACTACATTGGGGAGAGCCCGGCCTACGGGCAGTATTTGCAGATCCGCCACGCCGGCGGTGTGACCTCCTTTTACGCCCATTGCAGCAAGCTGTGTGTTCAGCAGGGGCAGCAGGTGAAGCTGGGGGAGAAGGTGGCTGAGGTGGGCGACACGGGGGAGACCACCGGGCCTCACCTCCATTTTGAGCTGCGGCTCAACGGGGAACTGCTGAATCCCGTCTACTATATCGAGACTTTGCGTGAGTAGGGATGCTGCGGTGGGGAAGGCTGGAGGTGACCGGCGGCTTTTGTCTGGCTGCCGCGGCACTGTTTTACCTGGATACGGAAAATATCCTGCCATGGGCCCTGCTGGCCTGTGCCCTCCATGAGTCGGGCCACTATGCCGTTACCCGCCTGGCGGGGGGCGGGGTGGCCTATTTTCGCCTTACAGCGGTGGGGGGAGATCTTGGCCTGGATCCGGCCAGGCCCCTGGGCTACGCGGGCGAGATGGCCGCCATCCTGGCCGGACCGACCGTCAATCTGCTTTGCGCCTCGCTGTGCGCCCGGCTGGGCGGCGGGGGAGAGACGGGGCTTCTGTTCGCGGGCCTCAATCTGGCGCTGGGCTGCTTTAACCTGCTGCCCATCTGGCCGCTGGACGGCGGTCGGCTGCTGCTGCTCATCCTGACGGGGCTGATCCCGATCCACTGGGCGGAGCGGACGGTGCGTGGCTGCTCCGCGCTGGCGGCGGGACTGCTGCTGACGGGTGGGCTGCGGCTGCTGGGAGACGGCGGTGGAAATTTTACGCTGCTGCTGGCGGCCCTCTGGCTGCTGGCCGGGATGCTCCAGAGGAGATTTCCAAAGAGAAAAGGGCAAAAGAGCGGGAGAAAGCGAGATTTCCTGTAAAATACGCTTGCATTTCCAGAAGTCCTGTGGTATCATACTTTGGTCTCAATAAAGGGTGGTCCTCTGCGCTGCCGCTCCATCTCACTGGAGGAACGGCGCTCAAAGCGGCATGAACGCCTATAAACTAGGAGGAAAAAACCATGGATCTGATGCAGACATTCTCTGAGAAGTACAAGAAGGCCGAGCCTCCCAAGGTGGAAGTGGGCGATACCGTCCGCGTGCACATTAAGGTCAAGGAAGGCAACCGTGAGCGTATCCAGGTCTTCGAGGGCACCGTCATCGCTAAAAAGCACGGCGGCATCGAGGAGACCTTCACCGTCCGCCGCATCTCCTACGGCATCGGCGTGGAGAAGGTGTTCCCCCTGCACTCTCCCGTGATTGAGAAGATCGAGACCGTCCGCACGGGTAAGGTGCGCCGGGCCAAGCTGTATTACCTGCGTGACCGCGTGGGCAAGAGCGCCAAGATCAAGGAGAAGCTGTAAGCAGTTACTGCCGGAAAAGGAGCGGGAAACCGCTCCTTTTTTGTATATTGTGGATAGAGCAGAAAATGGGTTGCGGACCTTTTCAAACCTCTAGATATTGTGTATAATAATATCTACGCCATAAACCGCCAAGCGGTTTATGCGTGCGGCCACTGCCGCATCATTGCACCTGAACAAAGCCAAAAGCCTTGGGATTCAGGGCTTTTGGCTTTGTTCAGTACGCATTATAATAAAAAATGAGGATGAAGCGCGGAGTGGAAAGGAGCGGGAAATACCATGGACATCCACTGGTATCCGGGGCACATGACCAAGACCCGGCGCATGATTCAGGCCGATCTCAAGCTGGTAGACCTGGTGGCGGAGGTCATTGACGCCCGTGTCCCCATCTCCAGCCGGAATCCCGACATTGATGAGCTGGTGGGGGACAAGCCCCGGCTCATTATTCTGAACCGGGCTGACCAGGCCGATCCGGAACAGACCAGGGCCTGGACCCGCTGGTTTAAGACAAGAGGCTACGCCGTCCTGGAAACCGACAGCAAGACGGGGGGCGGGGTGAATCAGTTTTCCGCTGTCATCAAGGATGCGCTCAAGGAGCAGATTGCCCGCTGGCGGGAAAAGGGCCAGGTAGGCCGCCCGGTGCGGGTGATGGTGGTGGGGGTGCCGAACGTGGGCAAATCCACCTTTATCAATAAAGTGGCAAGGCGAAAATCGGCCAAGGCGGGAGACCGCCCTGGGGTCACCCGTGGAAAACAGTGGGTGGCGGTGGATGCGGGACTGGATCTGCTGGACACGCCCGGTATCCTGTGGCCCAAGTTCGAGGACCAGACGGTGGGCCGGAACCTGGCGTTTACCGGCGCCATCAAGGACGAGGTGATGGACGCTGAGACGCTGGCCTGTTATTTGATGGAGACGCTGGCGGAGCGCTATCCCCAGGCGCTGCTGGAGCGCTACAAGCTGGAGCTGCCCCCGCGGGCCCAGGATGAGGAGACGGGGGGGCTCTCCTATGGCTACGACCTGCTGGAGCGGGCTGCGCGAAAGCGCGGGTTCCTCATTTCCGGCGGCGAGCCGGATACCGAGCGCATGGCCAAGGTGTTGCTGGATGAATTCCGGGCCGGCAGGCTGGGGCGCTTTACACTGGAGACACCGGAAGGGGCGGAAGCGTATGGCGACGGCTGATCTCTGGACGGTGGAGCGGGAATGCCGGGCGCAGGGGCTGCGGCGGATCTGCGGAGCCGACGAAGCCGGCGCCGGCCCTTTGGCCGGAGACGTATACGCCGCCGCGGTGATCCTGCCCTATGGATGCTTGCTGGAGGGCCTCAACGACTCCAAGCAGGTGAGTCCCAAGAAGCGGGACCGGCTTTTTGACGAAATCCGGGAGAAGGCGGTAGCCTGGGCGGTGACGTCGGTGGGCGCCGCCGTTATCGACGAGATCAACATCCTCAACGCCCGCCTTCTGGCCATGGAGCGGGCCATCCAGGCCCTGGACCCCGCGCCGGATTTTGCCCTGATCGACGGCAACCGGGACGCGGGGATCACCTGCCCCCACCGGACGCTGGTCAAGGGGGACAGCCGCAGCGCCAACATCGCGGCGGCCTCCATCCTGGCCAAGGTCAGCCGGGACCGCTACATGGAGAAAATGGCGGCGCTCTACCCCCAATATGAGTTTGAGCGCCACAAGGGCTATCCCACCAAACGCCACTACGAGCTGCTGCGGCAGTATGGGCCCTGTCCCATCCACCGCAGGAGCTTTCTGAAAAAGCTGTGAGCGGGGAGAGCACCCGGCTGCTGGGCCGGTGGGGAGAGGCCTTGGTGGCCGAGTACCTACGGCGGCGAGGTTTCCGGCTCCTGGCGGCCGGCTGGCAATGTCGGTACGGCGAGATTGACCTGATTGCAGAAGATGAACAGTATATCCTCTTTACAGAGGTGAAGCTGCGGAAAAGCGCCGCCTTTGCCCCGGCGCGGGCCTTTGTGGACCGCCGGAAGCAGGCCAGACTGCGGACCACGGCGGAGCTCTATCTCGCGCAGTTCCCCACCGGAAGGCAGCCCAGATTCGACGTGGCCGAGGTCTACGCGCCGGAGGGGACCGCCACCCGGGACCCCGAAATCCATTACATAGAGGATGCGTTTTAAGTGGAAGTATTCGACGGGCACTGTGACACCATATTGCGCTGCTATCTGGAGGGCGGCGGCTTTCGGGAGCGTCCCGGCCATCTGGACCTGACCCGAACCCGGAAATTCAGCCGCTATGCTCAGTTCTTCGCCTGCTTTGGAGAGCCGGAGGACATGCCGGGCCGGCCTCTGTGGGAAGTTTTTCAGGAAGAGGTGGCCCTCTTCCGGCGGGAGATGGAGCAAAACGCCGACCGGGTGGTTTTCTGCCGCAGCGGAAGGGAGGCGGAGGCCGCCTTCGCCGGAGGCCGGGCGGCGGCTTTTCTGTCCGCGGAAGGGGCGGAGCTGCTGGACTGTGATCTGGACAAGCTCCGTCAGGCCCATGCGTGGGGCGTGCGGGCGGTGAACCTGACCTGGAACCATCCCAATGCGCTGTCCGGCACCAACGCCGAGGAGCGGGAGCGGGGACTCAGCTCCCAGGGCCGGGCCTTTGTGCGGGAGATGCAGCGGCTGGGGATGCTGGTGGACGTCTCCCATCTGTCCGACCCGGGCTTCTGGGATGTGATGGAAATCGCGGAAAAACCCATATTTGCCAGTCACTCCAACGCACGGGATGTATTTTTCGACACCAGAAACTTGACCGATGCGCAATTTACTGCCATAATAAAAAACAATGGTGTTGCTGGGCTGAATCTGTACGCCGGTTTTTTGGGCAAGGCGGCGGATCTGGATACCGTCACCAGACATCTGGAGCACTTCCTGGCGCTGGGCGGAGAACGAAACCTCTCCCTGGGCGGCGATTGGGACGGGTGTGCGGTTCTGCCGAGGGGGATGGAGGGCATCCAGGATCTGGACCGGCTTTATGAGCATTTGCTGCGCCGCAATTATCACGAAGAGCTGGTGCGGGGCATTTTTTATTCTAATTTGATGAGGGTAGTGAGTGAAGTATGCAATACGTAAGTACGAGAAACAAGCGGTGGCGCTGCTCGGCCTCCGAGGCCATCGCCCAGGGCTTGGCCCCCGACGGCGGCCTTCTGACGCCGGAGGTGCTGCCCAAGCTGTCCCCAAACGGCCTGACTACCATGACCGACATGTCCTATCAGCAGCGGGCGGTCTTCGTCATGAACTCTTTCCTGGAGGACTTCACCGCCTCCGAGCTGTCCAGCTACGCCAACCACGCCTATGGGCCGGACAAGTTCGACGCCAAGGAAGTTGCCCCCGTCCGTGCAGTGGACGACAGCACCTACTGCCTGGAGCTGTGGCACGGTCCTACCTGCGCCTTTAAGGATATGGCCCTGCAGATGCTGCCCCACCTCCTGTCCGCCTCGCTGGTAAAGAACGAGGAAAAAAAGACGGTCTGCATCCTGGTGGCTACCTCCGGCGATACCGGAAAGGCCGCCCTGGAGGGCTTCCGGGATGTGGACAAGACCCGCATCCTGGTGTTCTATCCGAAGGACGGCGTCTCCGACATCCAGCAGCTCCAGATGCGCACCCAGGAGGGCGGCAACGTTGGGGTCTGCGCCGTGGTGGGCAACTTCGACGATGCCCAGACCGGCGTGAAACGGCTGTTCTCCGACGAGAGCCTGCGGGAAACGCTGGCCGAGCGCGGCTATTTCTTCTCCTCGGCCAACTCCATTAACTGGGGCCGTATCCTTCCCCAGGTGGTGTATTACATCTCGGCCTACTGCGATCTGCTGCGGGAGGGCAAGGTGCAGAAGGGGGAAGCAGTCAACATCTGTGTGCCCACCGGCAACTTCGGCAACATTCTTTCGGCCTACTATGCCGGGCAGATGGGCGTGCCCATCCACAAGCTGATCTGCGCCTCCAACCGCAACAACGTCCTCACGGACTTTTTGCTGACCGGCGTGTACGACCGGAACCGTACGTTCTATAACACCATGTCCCCCTCCATGGATATCCTCATCTCCTCCAATTTGGAGCGGATGCTCTTCGAGTTTACCGAGCACGACGACGAGGAGGTGCGGGGCTATATGGAGGCCCTGGCCCAGACCGGCCGGTATGAGGTGAGCGAACCGGTCAAGAAGAAGCTGGAGCGCCATTTTGCCGCCGGCTGCTGCGACGACGCCGCTACCCAGGCCATGATCGCCAAAATGTGGACTGAGCGCCGCTACCTCATTGACACCCACACCGCCGTGGCCTTTCATGTGCTGGAGCAGTACCGGGCCGGGACGGGGGATGCCACTCCCACCATTGTGGTCTCCACGGCCAGCCCCTTCAAGTTCTGTGACAATGTGCTGGGCGCGCTCGGGGTCCGCGAGCTGGCGGACGGTACGGCCATCCTGAACCAGCTTGCCGAGGTCACCGGCGTTCCGGCGCCCGCGCCCCTGGCCGCCCTGGCCGGCAAGGCTGTGCGGTTCGACCAAGTGGTGGAGAAGGACCGCATGGTGGACCAGGTGCTGGAGATGCTGAAATAATGGCGCTGTTCGCCATTGGAGATACCCACCTCTCTCTGAGCGCCAACAAGCCGATGGATGTGTTCGGAGGCGGCTGGACGGGCTATGTGGACAAGCTGTCCGCCGGGTTTCGCGCGCTGGTGGCGCCGGAGGATACGGTGGTCATCGCCGGGGACGTCTCTTGGGGGATGAGTCTGGAGGAGGCGGAGAAGGATTTCGCCTTCCTGGACGCGCTGCCCGGGAAGAAGCTGCTGCTCAAGGGCAACCATGACTACTGGTGGACCACGGTGTCCAAAATGACCCGCTTTTTTGCCGAGCACGGCTTTACGACCCTGGAAATTCTCCATAACAATTGCCATTTTTATGGGGAGACCGCCCTGTGCGGAACCCGGGGCTGGTTTTACGAGGAGGACCAGAACGGCCATAACGAGAAGGTGTTCAACCGGGAACTCATCCGGCTGGAGGCGTCGCTGAAGGCGGCGGGGGAGCGGCGGAAGCTGTGTTTTCTCCACTACCCGCCCTGTTACGAGGGTTACCGCTGTCCGGAGATCATTGCCCTGATGGAGCGTTATGGCGTGGAGGACTGTTATTACGGCCACCTCCACGGCGGCAGCCACCGCCTGGCGGCACAGGGCAGGCAGGGAGGCCTGTCTTACCACCTGATTGCGGCAGATTTTCTGGGCTTTCGTCCGCTGAAAATCATGGATTGAGGGCGGTTTCGTTTTTTTCTGAAAAAAGAGTGGAAAAATTCACAATTATCTGATAGTATATGTAAGATTCTGATTAGGTGCCTGCGCAGGGCACGAAATAGCAGGAGGAAGTAAGCAGATGAACGTCAAGAGTAAAGAGAACGTAGAGAACAGCGCCGTAGAGCTGGTCATCGAGGTCGGGGCTCAGGAGTTTGAGGCCGCGCTGGACAAGGTCTACAAGAAGCAGCGGGGCAGCATCGCCGTCCCCGGTTTCCGGAAGGGCAAGGCCCCCCGGAAGATCATCGAGGGTATGTACGGCTCTGGCGTGTTCTATGAAGACGCCATCGAAGAGCTTTATCCCTCCGCTTACGCCGAAGCCGTGGAGCAGGAGAAGCTGGATGTGGTGGCCTACCCCAAGGTGGAAGTCCTGGAGGTGGGCAAGGACGGCTTTACCTTTAAGGCCGTGGTCACCGTCCGACCCGAGGCCAAGATCGGTACGTACAAGGGCCTGAGTGCGGAGAAGGAAGCTGTCGCCGTCACCGACGAGGACATCGAAAACGAGCTCAAGCCCTATGTCGAGCGCGCGACCCGCCTGGTAAACGTGGAGCGCGAGGCCAAGATGGGCGATACCGTTCTGCTGGACTTTGAGGGCTTTGACAACGGCGTGCCCTTCGAGGGCGGCAAGGCCGAGAACCACGCCCTGGAGCTGGGCTCCCACTCCTTTGTTCCCGGCTTTGAAGAGGGCGTCGTGGGTCTGAAGCCCGGCGATGAGAAGGACATTGACGTCACCTTCCCCGAGGACTATCACGCCGACCTGGCCGGTAAGCCCGTGGTGTTCAAGATCAAGGTTCACGAGGTGAAGGAGCCCCAGGCCCCCGTGGTGGACGACGAGTTTGCCAAAGACGTGTCCGAGTTCGACACGCTGGACGAGTTCAAGAAGGACCTGGGCGACAAGCTGAAGGAGCGCCGTCAGACCCAGGCCGACCGCGCCTATGAGGACGCCCTTATGGATCAGGTGGTGGAGGCCCTTGAGGTAGAGCTGCCCGACGCCATGGTGGACTACCGCGCCGAGCAGATGGTGCAGGATTACGCCCAGCGCATCACCAGCCAGGGCATCCCCTTTGAAAAATATCTGGAAATGACCGGCCAGACGATGGATAGGATGAAGGAGCAGGCCAAGGAGTCCGCCATTAAGCAAATCAAGTATGAGATGGCGATGGACGCCGTGGCTGCGGCCGAGGGAATCGTCATCTCCGACGAGGAGCTGGACGCTGAGTACCAGTCCCTGGCCGACCAGTACAAGATGGAGCTGGACCAGGTGAAGGCGCTGGCTTCCGCCGAGGATGTCAGGACCACGCTGTTGCGCCGGAAAGCCATCGACGTGGTCAAGGACAGCGCCAAGGTCGGCAAGGCCAAGAAGCCCGCCGCAAAGAAAGCCGCCAAGGAGACCGAGGACGAGACCGCCGAGGAAAAGCCGAAGAAGAAGGCTGCATCCAAGAAGAGGGCCGAGACGGAACAGGCGCCCAAGACCGAGGAATAAGCAGGCATTGTTTCAGCGGCGGCAGTCCGGAGATGGGTATGGAGTGAAACCAGGAATAATGTTCCAGCCTCCGGGTATACTTTCTTAGCGTGACTGCCGCAAAAAGGAGAGCATATTATGAGCCTAGTACCTTATGTAGTAGAGCAGACCAACCGCGGAGAGCGGTCCTATGACATCTTCTCCCGTCTGCTCAACGACCGTATCATCTTTCTGGGTGAGGAAGTGAACGATACCACCGCCAGCCTGGTGGTGGCGCAGCTCCTCTATCTGGAGGCGCAGGACCCGGACAAGGACATTCAGTTCTACATCAATAGCCCAGGCGGGTCTGTCACGGCCGGCATGGCCATTTATGATACCATGCAGTACGTGAAGTGCGACGTATCCACCATCTGCATCGGTATGGCTGCCAGCATGGGCGCTTTTCTGCTGTCCTCCGGGACCAAGGGCAAGCGCTTTGCCCTACCCAATGCCGAGATCATGATCCATCAGCCCTCCGGCGGCACCAAGGGCCAGGCCAGCGACATCAAGATCCAGGCCGAGTGGATGCTGCGTACCCGCGAGAAGCTGAACAAGATCCTGGCGGAGAACACCGGGAAGTCTGTGGAGCAGATCGCCGTGGATACCGAGCGCGACCACTTCATGCCCGCGGATGAGGCCTGCGCCTACGGCCTCATCGACAAAGTCATCACATATAAGCGGTAATACGCGGTCAGCAGGAGTGGGGGCGTTTTGCGCTCCCGCTCCTGCTGGCAGAAACGCACGGCGGCTGCCGTGGATTCAAGAGGTTGAGTTATGCCTAAAAATGACGAAAAGCGTCCGGTCCGCTGTTCCTTCTGCGGAAAGCACCAGGAGCAGGTCTCCCGCATCATTGCCGGACCCGGCGCTTATATCTGCAACGAATGCGTCCAGCTCTGTATGAGCATTTTGGACGACGCGGGGACCGCACCCGAAGAGGCGCACGTGGATATCCCCGACGTGATCCCCACGCCCCGGGAGATCCGAGACGTGCTGGACCAGTATATCATCGGCCAGGAGGATGCCAAAGTGGCCCTCTCGGTGGCGGTATACAACCACTATAAGCGCATCTACTTCGGCGGCGGAGACGACGTGGAGCTTCAGAAGAGCAATATCCTGCTCATGGGACCCACCGGCTGCGGCAAGACCCTCTTCGCCCAGACGCTAGCCCGTATCCTGAAGGTGCCCTTTGCCATCGCCGACGCCACCACCCTGACGGAAGCCGGCTATGTGGGCGATGACGTGGAGAACATCCTGCTGCGCCTGGTCCAGGCCGCCGATTACGATATCGAGCTGGCCCAGCGTGGCATCATCTATGTGGATGAGATCGACAAGATCGCCCGGAAGTCGGAGAACACCTCCATTACCCGGGATGTCTCCGGCGAGGGCGTCCAGCAGGCTCTTTTGAAGATCCTGGAGGGCACCGTGGCCAACGTACCGCCTCAGGGTGGCCGGAAACACCCCCACCAGGAGTTTATCCAGATCGACACCAAAAACATCCTGTTCATCTGCGGCGGCGCCTTCGACGGCATCGAGAAGATCATCGAGCAGCGCCTGGACAAGAAGGCCATCGGCTTCGGCGCCCAGGTGGAGAGCCGCAAGGACCGGGATGTATCCGCCATTCTCAAGCAGGTCCAGCCTCACGACCTGCTGAAGTTTGGCATCATCCCCGAGCTGGTGGGCCGCCTGCCCGTCATCACGGCGCTCCAGTCCTTGGGAAAGGAGCAACTGGTCCGCATCCTCACCGAGCCCAAAAACGCTCTGGTAAAGCAATATCAGAAGCTGCTGGCTTACGACAACGTGGAATTGGATTTCCAGCCGGAGGCGCTGGAGGCGGCAGCCGAGAAGGCTATCCAGCGCGGCATCGGGGCCCGCGGACTCCGGGCGGTGCTGGAGGAGGTCATGACCCAGGTCATGTATGATGTGCCCGACCAGCCCGACATCGAAAAAGTGGTCATCACACCCGCCTGCGTCACCGAGCAGGTACGGCCGGAGCTGGTCCGGAATCCAGAACGCCCGCCCAGGCCCCGTCTGGGCGGCGCCGCGCTCCGGGCAGAGCGGGGCGGCCTGCAGCCCCGAAACAGCAACGTGTCATAACAGCGCAAGGAGGGCGGGGCGGAGCTCCGTCCTCCTTGTTCTATTCGTTTTGCAACCTGAAAGGAAGTGATTTTCCATGAAGGCTGATCCCGATATCAGCACGATGCCGGTACTGGCTCTCCGGGGGCTTACCATTTTTCCCAATATGCTGCTCCACTTTGACGTGGGCCGGGAGGCGTCGATCAAGGCCCTGGACGAGGCTATGGCCTCCGGGTCCCCGGTGTTTCTGGTGACCCAGAAGGATCTGGCGGTGGAGGAGCCCCGGCAGGAGGATCTGTTCTCCGTGGGCACCATCTCCAATGTCAAACAGATCCTGCGTCTGCCGGGAGACAACGTGCGGGTCATGGTGGAGGGAGAGGACCGGGGCAAGCTGTTGAGCCTGATGCAGACTGCACCCTTCCTGGAGGGTCAGGTAGAGACGTTGCCCATTCCAGAGTCCGTACGCAATACCCCCAGGACCGAGGCCCTGATTCGCAGCACCTATGAGCTTTTCGAGACCTATACCGAGCTCTCGCCCCGAATGACCAGCGACGTGCTCATCCACGTACTGGCCAGCGAGGACCCGGGCTATATTGCCGACTATATCGCCCAGAATATCGCCATGCGGGCGGGGGATAAGCAGGCTATTCTGGAGGAGCTTCGTCCCTTGCGCCGCCTGGAGCGGCTATGCCACGCCCTGAAACGGGAGGTGGAGATCCTCCAGTTGGAGCAGGATATGCAGTCCAAGGTCCGGGACCAGCTTACCCGCAACCAGCGGGACTACGTTCTCCGGGAGCAGCTCAAGGCCATCCAGAGCGAACTGGGCGAGGGGGACAGCGGCGACAGTGAGCTGGGAGAGTACCGCCAGAAAATCAAAAAGGCGCGGCTCCCCCAGGAGGTGGCGGAAAAGCTCAACAAAGAGGTGGACCGCCTGGCCAAGCAGCCCTTTGGATCTGCCGAGGCCACAGTGATCCGCAACTATCTGGATATCTGTCTGGAGCTGCCCTGGAGCAAGAAGACACGGGAGCGTGTCAATGTGGAGTCCGCTCGCAGAGTACTGGACGCCGACCACTACGGCCTGACGAAGGTCAAGGAGCGCATTTTGGAATTTCTGGCCGTCAAGCAGTTGGCGCCTGACCTGAAGGGGCAGATCATCTGCCTGGTGGGCCCTCCTGGCGTGGGCAAGACCTCCATCGCCATGAGCGTGGCCCGGGCACTGAATCGGAAGCTGGCTCGGATCTCGCTGGGCGGCGTTCACGATGAAGCCGAAATTCGCGGCCACCGGAAGACTTATGTGGGCGCCATGCCTGGTCGGATCATTTCCGCCATTCGGCAGGCGGAAAGTAGTAACCCTTTACTGCTATTGGACGAGATTGACAAGCTGGCTTCCGATATCCACGGCGACCCGGCGTCGGCCCTGCTGGAGGTACTGGATGCGGAACAGAACAGCACCTTCCGGGACCACTTTTTAGAGTTGCCCTATGACCTATCCGACGTGCTCTTCATTACCACGGCCAATACCACCGAGACCATTCCGCGGCCGCTGCTGGACCGGATGGAGGTCATTGAACTGACCAGCTATACCGATGAGGAGAAGCTGCAGATCGCTAAGCGCCACCTGCTTCCCAAGGAGATGAAGCGGCATGGCCTGAAAAAGACGCAGTTCAAGCTGACGGACGACGCTATCCGGGAAGTCATCACCGGCTATACCCGCGAGTCCGGCGTCCGTGTGTTGGAGCGTGAGCTGGCTGCTCTGAGCCGGAAGGCGGCGATGCATATTGTATCCGATTCCGTAAAGCAAATCTCCATTACAGGAGATGATTTAGAGCGGTACCTTGGGGTGAGAAAATACCACCCGGAAAAGCTGGACGGCGGCGAGCAGGTGGGCGTCGTCAACGGCCTGGCCTGGACCTCGGTGGGCGGCGAACTACTCCAAGTGGAGGTCAATGTGGTTCCGGGCTCCGGCAAGGTGGAGCTCACCGGAAACCTGGGCGACGTGATGAAGGAATCGGCTCACGCGGCGCTCTCCTATATCCGCAGTCGGTCCCAGCAGTTGGGGATTGCATCTGATTTTTACAAGACCAGGGATTTGCATGTCCATTTCCCGGAGGGCGCGGTCCCCAAGGACGGACCTTCCGCCGGCATCACCATCGCGGTGGCGATGGTTTCGGCCTTGACCGGGGCCACCGTAAAGCGGGGCATCGCCATGACCGGGGAGATCACCCTGCGGGGCCGGGTGCTGCCCATCGGCGGCTTGCGGGAAAAGACCATGGCCGCACTGCGCAATGGGATGCGGACAGTGATCCTGCCCGCAGAGAATGCGCCCGACCTGGCGGAGATTGACCAGACTGTGCGCAGCGCCCTTCACTTTATCCCCGTGGAGCATGTGGACGAGGTGCTGGCAGCCGCGCTGAACTTCGACGAGTCCCAGGTCCAGCCGGACCTGTCCGGCTTTACCGGTCAGGAGGCGAGACGGGCGCAGGCCAGTCTCAATCTGAAACAGTGACGGGAGAACGGATATGATCAATCTCCAAAAGGCGGAGTTCGTGCGTTCAGCGGCCAAGCGGGAGGACTTTCCCCGGGACGGTATGCCACAGGTGGTCTTTTCCGGGCGGTCCAATGTGGGAAAGTCCTCGGTCATCAACCGCCTGCTTAACCGCAAAAATTTTGCCCGAGTGGGCAATTCTCCGGGAAAGACCACCCACATCAACTATTTCAAGATCGACGGCAGGCTCTACCTGGTGGATTTGCCTGGCTATGGCTATGCCAAGGTATCCAAGGCGGAAAAAGAGCGGTGGGGCCGCCTGATTCAATCCTGGTTCGACGACCCTTCTCTGATGACCTTGGGGGTCATGATCGTGGACGCGCGGCACAAACCTACGGCGGATGACTGCACAATGGGGGCCTGGTTCAAGCAGGCGGGCAGGCCCTATGCAGTGGTGGCCAACAAGTTGGATAAGCTGAAGAAAAGCGAGATCGAACCCAATCTCCGGCGAATCCGGGAGACTCTGGAGCTGGAGGATGCCGTAAAGGTGATTCCCTTTTCGGCTGAGAAGGGAGCAGGGCGGCAGGCGCTGCTGGCCCTAATATCGGAACAAGTGGGGGAGAGTGTGCAATGAAATATGTGCGTGCAAACCGGCTGGGCCGGGTGCGCTGGGGCGTGCTGGACGGCGATGTGATACGGACACTGAAGTGGCCGCCTTATGACGGCGCGGAGTACTACGATGGGAAGGCGTGGAAGGTGGCGGACTGCCAGCTTCTGGCCCCCTGCGACCCCGGCAAGATCGTCTGCGTAGGCAAGAACTACTACGATCATGCCGTGGAGATGGGGGAGGGCATCCCAGATCGCCCCATCCTCTTCATGAAGACCCATAACTGCATCAACGATCCGGAAGGCGAAATCCACGCCCCGGATTTTGTACAGCGGCTGGATTACGAGGGGGAATTGGCCTTCGTGGTTAAAAAGACCGCATCCAGGGTGAAGGCCGCCGAGGCGTGGGAATACATACTCGGCTTCACGATTCTCAACGACGTTACCGCCCGGGATGTCCAGAAAGGGGACGGCCAGTGGACCCGCGGCAAGTGCATGGACGGCTTTGCGCCCGCCGGGCCGGTGCTGACCGACGAGGTAGATCCCACCGATCTGAAACTGGAGACCCGGCTCAACGGCAAGACGGTCCAGTCCTCCCGTACCTCCCTGTTCATGACCAAGATCCCCGAGCTCATGGAGTTTATCACTGCCGGGATCACGCTGGAGCCCGGCGATGTGGTGTCCACCGGCACGCCGGCGGGAATCGGCTCCATGCAGCCCGGCGACACGGTAGAGGTGGAGATCGAGGGGATCGGTGTCTTGCGCAACCATATCGTGTAAAACCGCGAGGTGAAGGCGCTGCGAGCGTCTTCACCTTGTGTTTTTCGGAATCATTTGGTATACTAAGCTGTCTGAATGAATCGGCAATGGGAGGCAGAGGCTATGCTGCGGCGCATTCCCCTGGGGAAGATGAACAACCTGAGAGATCTGGGGGGCTACCCCGCCGGCGACGGCGTTACCGTCTGGGAGCGTTTTTTGCGGGGCGATAACCCCGCTGGCCTGTCCGAACAGGACATCCAATGGCTCCGGGAGCGGGACATCACCACCATTGTGGACCTGCGCAGCGGGGAGGAGCTGGCGCGTCAGCCGGACCAGCTCCGCGGCCAGCCCGGTTTTCTATACCACCACTGTCCGCTGGTTGGAATCGAGAAGCTGCCCAATCTGGAGGCCGACATCGGAAGGGCCTATTTTGAGGCCATGGACCGGCTGACCTGCGTGGGACGGGCCATGCGTATCCTGGCGGCCGCGCCCGGCGGTGTGCTCTTCCACTGCACGGCGGGTAAGGACCGCACCGGCATTCTGGCCATGCTGCTGCTCTCGCTGGCGGGCGTGGCTCGGGAGGATATCCTGGCCGACTATCAGATCTCCGAGACCTATCTGGCGGAGATCATCCAGCTCATCCAGCTCCGGGTTCCCGATCTGGCGGCCTTCGCCGGCCAGTCCAGGCGGGAGTATCTGGAGGAGTGCATGGACCTGCTGCTGGACAAGTACGGCTCTGTGCCGGACTACCTCCGGGCGGCCGGGCTGACCGATGGAGAACTGGAGACCCTGCGGCACAAGCTGCTGGCCTGAGCAATGAAAGGGGAAGCTCCCTTGTATTCCTTTTCCAATTTTACACAGAATATGGACTGGAGCGGACTGATCGACCTGCTGATGCAGGTAGCGGCAGTCCTGCTGTGCCTCACCATCCACGAGACCTGTCACGGTCTGGCCGCTTATGCGCTGGGTGACCCCACGGCCAAGCGGATGCACCGGCTGTCCCTCAATCCGCTGCGGCACATCGATCCCTTTGGCGCCCTCATGATGCTGGCGGTGGGCTTTGGATGGGCCAAACCGGTGCCGGTGGATATGCGCTATTTCAAGCACCCCAAAAGCGGCATGGCCCTGACCGCCCTGGCGGGACCGGCGTCCAATTTCCTGTTGGCCTACGCCGCCATGCTGCTGTATGCCCTGTTTTACGGACTGCTTTACGCAGGAGCGGTGTCCGGCACTGTGGCTGAGGGCCTTTTGGACTTCTGCTGGCTGCTGGCCTCTCTGAGCGTGGGCCTGGGGGTATTCAATCTCATCCCGTTTCCGCCCTTGGACGGCTCCAAGGTGCTGGAGGGAGTCCTGCCCGACCGAATCTATTACCAGATCCTGCGTTTCGAGCGCATTGGGATCGTCGTACTGATGGCGGTACTTTGGACGGGGGTGCTGGACGGTCCCCTGTACGCGGTGCGCCGCTGGATTCTGGAGCTGCTCCTCCACGGCTCGGAGTGGGTGTTCCGGCTGTTCGTCTGAATTGGAAAGGGGGTGGCGGCGTGGAGGCTCCCATCTATCATCTGGAGGGCGTGGTCAAGGCCCGTGCGGAAGAGGAACTGGGGGATTTTACCGGCCCCCTGGACCTGATCCTCCACCTGCTCTCCAAAAACAGGATGGAGATCAAGGACATCCAGATCGCGGTCATTCTGGACCAGTACATGGCCTGGATGAACCAGCGCAAGCGCCTGGATCTGGAGGTGGCCAGCGACTTTGTGTCCATGGCTGCCCAACTGGTCTTTATCAAGTCCCGGATGCTGCTGTCCATCCACGACGAGGAGGCCCTCAGCGAGATGGAGCAGCTCATCGCTTCTCTGGAGGCGCACCAGCGCCATGAGAACTATCTGAAGGTCAAGGTGGTAACGCGGGAGCTGTCCGATCGCTACGCCGTCGGTCGGGATTACATCACCAAGCTACCGGAGCACCTGCCGGTCAGCCGGACCTACCGCTATGTCCACAGCCGGGAGGACCTGCGGCGGGCCATGGCGGCGGTGCTGGAGCGCGCGGACAACAAGCTGCCGCCGCCTATGAGCGCCTTTGAGGGCATTGTTGGCCGGGAGCCCTATCCCGTCTCCGACAAGGCGGCGGAGCTGATCCAGCGGCTGGTGCACTTTGGCGTCACCCGGTTCCGGGCCCTGTTTCGGGGCAACCGCAGCCGGTCGGAGGTGGTGGCCACCTTTATCGCCGTGCTGGAGCTCTGCAAGGCCAAGCGCATCCGGCTGGCGGGTACCGACGCCGACTGCACCGTCACCTGCACCGGGGAGGGAGACGACGCCCTGGAGCTCTCCACCGATGCCTACTGATAGGGGTGGTACTGCAATGGAATTGAAGGAAATCGAATCCGCCATGGAGGGCATCCTCTTCGCCGCCGGCGAGCCGGTGGGCGTGGAGCGCCTATGCCTGACGCTGGGGATCGACCGGGCCGCGGCGGACGCGGTGGCCCAGCGGCTGATGGACTATTACAGCTATGAGCGGCGGGGCATCCGTCTGGTTCGGCTGGACGCCAGCTATCAGCTCTGTTCGGCGCCGGAGTATGCCGACTATATCCGCAGGGCCCTGGAAAGCCGGAAGCCCGCCAAGCTCTCCCAGTCCGCTCTGGAGGTGCTGGCCATCATCGCCTATTACCAGCCCGCCACCCGGGCCTATGTGGACCAGGTGCGGGGCGTGGACAGCTCCTACACCGTTGGTTTACTGCTGGACCGGGATCTCATCGAGGAGTGCGGCCGTCTGGCCGTCCCCGGACGGCCCATCCTGTACCGCACCACGCCCACCTTTCTGCGTTCCTTCGGGCTGTCCAGTCTGGAGGAGCTGCCCGAGCTGCCCAACGCCAGCCCCGAGGACGGGCAGCTCACCCTGGAGATGCAGACCGCCCTGGAGCAGCTCAAAAGTCAGCAGGAGAAGCCGGAGTCCT
This sequence comes from Intestinimonas sp. UBA1698, assembly GCF_002320075.1. Classification (NCBI taxonomy): domain Bacteria; kingdom Bacillati; phylum Bacillota; class Clostridia; order Eubacteriales; genus Intestinimonas; species Intestinimonas sp. UBA1698. Next base: position 29,465 of record NZ_DCJO01000044.1, read on the forward strand.
CTCCCACCGGCGGGGAAGAGGCGGGGGGGTGAGACCATGAGGGCATGGATCATCTTAGGGACTGTTCTGGTTCTCCTGTTTCTACTCTCCCTGGTCCGGGTGGGCGGAGTGCTGGAGTATTCCGCTCAGGGGCTGCTGGTCCGTATTCGGCTGGGACGGCTGCGCCTCACGGTTTTCCCCATGCGGAAAAGGGCGCGGAAGCCCAGGCCGCCTCAGGAAAAAAATCCGCAGCCGGAAGGTCAGAGGGAAAAGCCGCCGAAAAAGGGCGGGACCCTGTCTCGGGTGAAGGAGTTCCTGCCTCTGGCCGCCGAGACGGCCGGACGGTTCAAGCGCAAGGTGCGCATCGACCAACTGGAGCTGGAGCTGACGGCGGCGGCCTCCAACCCGGCGGCGGCGGCCATGGCCTTTGGCGGCGCCAACGCCGCGTTGTGTATGATGCTGCCCCTATTGGAGAATCATTTTAATGTCCGGCAGCGGAGCATCCGCACCGCGGTGGATTTCGAGGGCAGCCGCCCTGTAATCTACCTGAAGGCGGCATTCTCCCTTACCATCGGGCAGGGCGTGGTCCTCGCCGTCCGCTTGGGGTTCCAGGCTCTGCGCATCCTATCCCAATACAAAAGCGGTCAAAAACAGAAAGAGGCGGTTTAACTATGGAAAAAAATCATCCCATCGGCGATCTGATGAGCACCACTATGCAGAAGATCCGGGAAATGGTGGACGTCAACACCATTATCGGCACCCCCATCCGGACGGACGACGGTATCACGCTCATCCCCGTATCGAAGCTCTCCTTCGGGTTTGCCTCCGGAGGCAGCGACTTTGCCACCAAGAACCAGAAGCCCGAGGCCGACAACGCCTTCGGCGGGGGCGGCGGGGCCGGCGTCAACATCTCTCCGGTGGCCTTTCTCATCGTGAAGGGAGACACTGTAAAGCTGCTGCCTGTAGCGCCTCCCGCCAATACCACGGTGGACCGGGTGGTGGAGCTGGTGCCCGAAATGTTTGACAAGGTCACCGGCTTCATTGACCAGAAAAAGGCCGAGGATAAATCCGGGTTCTAAGCTCCATACTAGTGTCATCTGTGCGTCGAGGTGACACGTATGAAGCGTATGCTCGCGGCCCTGCTGGCCGCTGTATTGCTGTACCCTTTTGCCCTCCGGAGCGCCCAGGCGGCGGGGCCGGAGACCGCGGCGGCCTCCGCCATCCTGGTCGATGCCGCCAGCGGCCGGGTGCTCTACGAGAAGAACGCCCGTGAAAAACGGCTTATCGCCAGCATCACCAAGCTGATGACCGCCCTGGTGGCGGTGGAATCCACTCCCGACCTGGAGGATGAGGTCACGATCCAGCCGGCAGACACGCTGGCCGAGGGCTCCTCCATGTACCTGAAGCCGGGGGAGAAACTGCCTCTGAAAACGCTGCTGTATGGTCTGCTGCTCCAGTCGGGCAATGACGCCGCCCTGGCGGTGGCCCGCCACTGCGCCGGAGATGTGGAGACCTTTGTGGACTGGATGAACCAGCGTGCGGCGAGCCTGGGTATGGAGGACACCCACTTTGCAAACCCCAACGGACTCAACGACGAAGCGCACTATTCCACTGCCGCCGATATGGCTCTTCTGGCCGCCGAGGTCCTGAGGCATGAGGCGCTGGCGGAGATCGTGGGCACCAAGTCCATTACGCTGGGCGCCCGCACCTTCACCAATCACAACAAGCTGTTGTGGCAGTACGAGGGCTGTGAGGGAATGAAGACCGGCTATACGCAGCTTGCGGGGCGGACCCTGGTATCCTGTGCCCGGCGGGAAGGGCAGCTTTTGATCTGCGTGACCCTCAGCGACCCCGACGACTGGAAGGACCACGCCGCTTTGTTCGACTACGGGTTTGAGACCTATCCCCGGCAGGTGCTGGCTACGGCGGGGAAGGTGTTCCGGCGGGTGCCGGTGGAGGGCAGTTTGACCCGGTTTGTGGCCGTCCGCACCGGCGAGGATGTATATTACCCCACTGCGGCGGAAGAGGAGCTCCAGGCAGAGCTCCTCCTGCCGGAGCGGGCGCAGGCACCGGTGACGGAGGGGACCATCGCGGGGAAGCTGTCCTTCTATCTGGGAGAAACCTGCGTGGGGGAGACCTACCTGCTCTATGACGCCGATGTGCGCCGGGACGCGGTGGTGGGCAGCTCCCTGCTGCGGCGGGTGCTGGATTTTTTGAACCGGGCGGACAGCGCCGCCTTTCTGACGGCCTTCGCCCCCCATACGAGCTGACACAGGCCCGCCTGCGGCGGGCCTTACATATGGAAGCGAGGAGTTCTCTTTATGGAGGAGCGTCTGCAAAAGATCCTATCTGCCGCCGGGGTATGCTCCCGCCGGACTGCGGAGGAGTATATCTCCGCCGGCCGGGTGACGGTCAACGGTGTCACCGCTGCTCTGGGGACCAGGGCCGACCCGGTCCGGGACCAGATCGTGCTGGACGGGCATCGGGTCGGCGGTCCGGCCCACCCGGTCTATTTGATGCTGAACAAGCCACGGGGCTATGTAACCACCCTTTCGGACGAGAGGGGGCGCAAGACGGTGGCAGAGCTGGTCTCCGGCTGCGGGGCGCGGGTGTGGCCGGTGGGACGGCTGGACCTGGACTCAGAGGGCCTGCTTCTGATGACCAATGACGGAGCGGTCACCAACCGCCTGATTCATCCTCGGCATGCGGTGGAGAAGGAATACTGGGTATGGGTCTCCGGCGATCTGGCACGGGCGCTGCCCCACCTGCGGGGGCCCATGGAGCTGGACGGCGTCCCGCTGGCCCCCGCCAAGGTGACGGAGCGGGGCGCAAACTGCCTGTCCATCGTTATCCACGAAGGGAAAAACAGGCAGGTGCGCCGGATGTGCGCCCAGGCGGGGCTGACGGTAAAAACCCTTCGCCGGGTGCGGGAGGGGCCTATTTTTCTGGGAGATCTGCCCGTGGGGCGGTGGCGGCCGCTGGCCAATACAGAAGTGGCGTGGTTCCGTAAGCTTCTTTTGTGATTTTGCAAGAAACCTAATTTTCCTTGCAGATTTTACTTGCTTTTCTCCGGGCTTCCCGCTATGATATAGTACGTTAGTACGTAAAATCCATGCTCCCCAAGGGCGGGGAACAGAGCCTGGGGGTATTTCCTTATGACCCGTGATATTCTTTCCATAATTCAGACCCGGATGAACACCTTCTCCAAAGGGCAAAAGCTGATTGCGCGCTTCATTCTGGAGTCCTATGACAAGGCTGCCTTTATGACCGCCAGCCGGCTGGGCAAGACGGTCAACGTCAGCGAGTCCACCGTGGTGCGGTTCGCCGCCGAGTTGGGCTACGATGGCTACCCCAGTATGCAGAAGGCACTGCAGGAGATGATCCGCAACAAGCTGACCTCCATCCAGCGCATCGAGGTGGCGAACGACCGCATCGGCAATCAGGACGTGCTGTCCATGGTGATGCAGTCGGATATCGAGAAGATCCGCATGACCATGGAGGAGACCGACCGGGAGAGCTTTAAGGCCGCGGTGGACGCCATTCTGGCCGCCAAGCGCATCTATATCCTGGGCGTCCGGTCCGCCGCCGCGCTGGCCGACTTCATCGGGTTCTATTTTAATCTGATCTTTGATAATATCGCGCTGGTCCACACCACCTCGGCCAGTGAGATCTTCGAGCAGCTTCTGCGTGTGGGCCCCGAGGACGCCGTCATCGGCATCAGCTTTCCCCGGTACTCCAGCCGCACGGTAAAGGCCATGCACTTTGCCCGGGACCGGGGGGCCAACGTCATTGCGCTGACCGATTCCGAGGCCTCTCCGCTGGCCGAAATCGCCACCGAGACCCTGCTGGCCAAGAGCGATATGGCCTCCTTTGTGGACTCCCTGGTGGCGCCTTTGAGTCTGGTCAACGCCCTCATTGTGGCGGTGGGCCGCAGGAAAAACGAGGATGTGGAGCAGACCTTTGTGAATCTGGAGCAGATTTGGTCGGAGTATGGCGTCTACGAAAAGGTCGAGGAATAAAGACCCGCTGAAAGGGGCTTCACTTTGGAATCTCAGATCGTTGTGGTAGGTGGCGGCGCGGCGGGCATGATGGCCGCGCTGTCCGCCGCCCAGTCAGGCGCTTGCGTCATCCTTCTGGAGCGCAACCAGAAGGTGGGCCGGAAGCTTTATATCACAGGGAAAGGCCGCTGTAACCTTACCAACGACTGTCCTGCGGACGAGGCGCTCTCCAACGTCCCGCATAACAGTCGTTTTCTTACCAGCGCTATGACCCGCTTTCCGCCCTCCGCCGTGCAGGAATTCTTTACCGGCCTGGGCGTCCCGCTCAAGACGGAACGCGGCGGCCGGGTTTTTCCGCAGTCCGACCGGGCGGCGGATGTCATCGACGCGCTTTTCATGGCTCTGCGGCGTCAGAAGGTGTCCATCGTGGAGGACCGGGCGGTGCGCCTGCTGGCCACGGAGGACCGCATCTCCGGCGTAAAAGGGGAGCGCGGCACTTATCCCTGCGCTGCGGCCGTGTTGGCCACGGGAGGGTGCTCCTATCCTCTGACCGGATCCACCGGCGACGGCTACCGCATGGCGGCGGAGCTGGGGCATACCGTCCTGCCGCCCAGGCCCTCCCTGATCCCCCTGGTGATCGAAGGGGAGGAGTGCCCCCAAATGCAGGGGCTCTCCCTGCGCAATGTGTCGGTGCGGGTCAAGAACCAAAGGGGCAAGGTCGTCTTTCAGGAGCAGGGGGAGCTGTTGTTCACTCACTTCGGCCTGTCCGGACCGCTGATTCTCAGCGCCAGCGCCCATATGCGGGAGTATGAAAAGGACCGCTATACCGTCTGCATCGACCTGAAGCCCGCCCTGGACGAGCAGACGCTGGACGCCCGTCTGGTGCGGGAGTTCAGCGAGCATGCCAACCAGGCCTTCCACAACGTGCTGGAGCATCTGGCCCCCAGACTGCTGGTGCCCGTGCTGACGGCGCGCTCCGGCATTCCGGCGGACCTGCCGGCCAATTCGGTCACCAAGGTCCAGCGGCGCAGGCTGCTGGAGTTGCTCAAGGCATTGTGCTTTGAGGTCCAGGGGCCGCGGCCGGTGGAGGACGCCATTGTCACCTCCGGCGGGGTGAAGGTGGGAGAGATCGACCCCAGGACAATGGAATCCAAATTGGTGCAGGGGTTATACCTCGCTGGAGAACTCATCGACGTGGACGCCTACACCGGCGGGTTCAACCTGCAGATCGCCTGGTGTACCGGCCGTGCGGCGGGACAGGCCGCGGCGCTGCGCGTATTGGGGGGATAAGAATATGTCATTTCGGAGCATCGCGGTGGACGGACCGTCCGGCGCGGGGAAGAGTACGATGGCCAAGCGGTTGGCCGAGGCCCTGGGTTTTGTCTATGTCGATACCGGCGCGATCTACCGTACGCTGGGTCTGCTGGCCTGCCGTCAGGGGGTGGCCCCCGACGACGCGGCGGCCGTCACCGCCCTTCTGCCGGACGCGGATATCCGCCTGCATTACGGCAGCGACGGGCTACAGCACATGTACCTGGGCGGCGAGGATGTAACCGAGTCCATCCGCCGGCCGGAGATCTCCCAATACGCCTCCTCCGTCTCCGCCATCCCGGCGGTACGGGCGTTTCTGCTGAATATGCAGCGGGACCTGGCCAGGACCCATGACGTCATCATGGACGGACGGGACATCGGCACAGTGGTTCTGCCTGCCGCAGACGTGAAGATTTTCCTGACCGCCTCCGCCGAGGACCGGGCCCGCCGCCGCCATGCCGAGCTGGCGGCCAAAGGGCTGCCGGACTGCTATGAGACCGTGCTGGCCGATATCATTGAGCGCGACCGCAAGGACACCACCCGCGCCGCCGCGCCTCTTCGTCAGGCGGAAGACGCCATCGCAGTGGACACCACGGGTCTGTCCCTGCAGGAGAGCTTTGATGCCTTACTTGAGACTATCAGGAGGAAACTGGGCCAATGAGGACCGTTTACGCCATACTTTACTGTATTATTTTTCCTTTTTTTAATTTGGTGCACCCCTGCCGGGCCGTCGGCAGGGAGCACATCCCGGAGGGCGGCGTGCTGGTCTGCGCCAACCACACGGCGGCTTCTGATCCCTTTTTTTTGGTATTCGCCTTCCGGCTCAAGCATCAGGTCCGCGCCATGGCGAAAGCCGAGTTGATCCGGGTACCCGTGATTGGCTGGCTCCTGAGCAAGGCCGGCGTATTCGGCGTGGACCGGGGCAAAGCCGATGTGGGCGCCATCAAGCAGGCGATGAAGTTCCTGAAAGGCGGGGAAAAAGTGCTTCTCTTCCCGGAGGGCACTCGCATCAAGGACGGCGGAGCGGGCGAGGCCAAGACCGGGGCCGCCATGCTGGCCGTGCGGTGCGGCGTCCCCATCCTGCCGGTCTATATCTCCGAAAAGAAAAAGTGGTTTGGCCGCACTCCGGTGATCATCGGAGAGCCCTATTATCCCGTGACGGCGGGCAGACGGGCCACCACGGAGGAATACCACGCCATTGCCGACGACATGATGGCGCGGGTTCGGGCTCTGAAGGCCCAGGCAGCGGCATGAGAGTGGAGCTGGCGAAGTCCGCCGGTTTCTGCTACGGCGTCCGCCGTGCGGTGGAGCTGGCGGCACAGGCGGCGGAATCGGGCGAGCCCTGTGTCATGCTGGGGCCCGTCATCCACAACGACCATGTGGTGAGCTGGCTGGCGAAAAAGGGCGTGTCCTGCGTAGGGAGCGTGGATGAGGTCCCGGAGGGCAGCTCGGTCATCCTGCGCTCCCACGGAGAGCCCCGCCGGGTGCATGAGGCGCTGAAGGCTAAGGGCGCCAAAATCATCGATGCGGCCTGTCCCAACGTCACCAAGATCCACCGGCTGGTAGAAAAAGCCGAGCAGGAGGGGCGTCAGCCCGTGATCATCGGCACGCCCGATCATCCGGAGGTGGTGGCCATCGCCGGCTGGTGCAGGCGCCCGGTGGTGCTGGCTGGCGCGGAAGAATGGGAGACTTGGTTGTCGGAACATCCAGAATATCGGGAAAAACCCTTGACGCTGGTCTCGCAGACCACCTCCACCCGCGCAATTTGGGAATCAAGTATAGAAAAAACAAAAAAACTATGTACAAACGCAGAAATTTTTGATACAATATGTAGCGCTACGTGTACGCGGCAAACGGAGGCCCAGGCGTTGGCCGCCCGTTCCGATGCCATGATCGTCATCGGAGACCGGCGAAGCTCCAACACCAAACGGCTGGCGGAACTGTGCCGCGCCCTCTGTCCCCGGGTGGTCGCCGTCGAGGGGGCGGAGGAGTTGGAACCGTCCTCGTTCCGGGGACTGGCTTCTGTAGGAGTCACTGCGGGCGCTTCCACGCCCGGGTGGATTATAAAGGAGGTCTATGACAAAATGAGCGACGAAATCATGGAGATCGAAGAATCCTTCGCTGATCTGCTGGAGAAATCGATCAAGACTTTAAATACAGGGGAGAAGGTAACGGGCATCGTCACGGAAATCACGCCCACGGAGATCTACGTGGATCTGGGCACCAAGCACGCCGGATACATACCCGTATCCGAGCTGTCCGACGACCCCACCGTCAAGGTGGAGGACATCGTGAAGGTGGGCGACGAGATTGAAACCTACGTCATGCGCGTCAACGACGCGGAGGGCGTTGTCACCCTGTCCAAGAAGCGCCTGGATACCGTCAAGAGCTGGGATGACATCGAGGCCGCCTGCGAGAATCACACCCCTGTCGAGGGCGTGGTGACCAAGGACAACAAGGGCGGCGTAGAGGCCTCCGTGCGGGGCGTGCGCGTGTTCATTCCCGCTTCCCAGACCGGCCTGCCCCGTGACGCCGACATGAGCGAGCTGGTGAAGCAGAAGGTCCGTATGCGTATCACCGAGGTCAACCGTGCCCGCCGTCGGGTGGTGGGTTCCATCCGCGCCGTGGCCCAGGAGGAGCGCGCCGCCAAGGCCGCCAAGGTCTGGGAGGAGATCGAGGAGGGCAAGCGCTATACCGGCGTGGTGAAGTCTCTGACCTCTTACGGCGCCTTTGTGGACATCGGCGGCGTGGACGGCATGGTCCACATTTCCGAGTTGTCCTGGTCTCGCATCAAGCACCCCTCCGAGGTGGTGAAGGTGGGCGATACCGTGGAGGTGTATGTCATTTCCTTCGATCCCGAGAAGAAGAAAATCTCTCTGGGCATGAAGGACCGCACGGAGGACCCCTGGTCCAAGTTCATCAACACCTACAGCATCGGCAGCATCGCCAATGTCAAGGTGGTCAAGCTCATGACCTTCGGCGCCTTTGCTGAGATCGTCCCCGGTGTGGACGGCCTGATCCACATCTCCCAGATCGCGGACCACCGCATCGACAAGCCCGGCGACGTGCTGAGCGAGGGTCAGATGGTGGACGTGCGCATTACCGACATCGACATGGACAACAAGAAGGTGTCTCTGTCCATCCGCGCTCTGCTGGAGGATGCCCGCAACCAGCCCGGTGAGGCGGACGAAGTGGTCGCTTCTTCTGAGGCGGAGGAGTAAATCCATCCTGTTCCAATGAAAAAACACCCCGTTTCCAGTTGGAAACGGGGTGTTTTACTGCTTTTTACAGAGTTTATTCCGGAAAGGCCCTTGCAAATCATGATTGAAAGGTTTATAATAAACTCATTCATAAGATTTGTCAAGAGTTATTTTTCGGTTTTTGTGGAGGTGGATTCATGTTTCAGGTAGGGGATAAAATTGTTCATCCGATGCATGGTGCCGGTGTCGTAGACAGCATCGTAAGCAAAAAGGTGAACGGCGTGGTACGGGAATACTATCTGCTCAAAATTCCCGTCGGTGGGATGCTGGTCATGATCCCCACCACGAACAGCGAAGAGATCGGCGTGCGACCGGTGGTGAACAGCGCCGAGGCTGACCGTATCATTGCCTCTATCCCCGACATTGAAGTGGATATGACCGCCAACTGGAATCGGCGCTACCGGGAAAATATGCTGCGTCTGAAAAGCGGCGACCTGACCGAGGTGGCCCGCGTGGTAAAGGGGCTGGCTCTGCGGGATACGGACCGCGGCCTCTCCACCGGGGAGCGGAAGATGCTCCACTCCGCCAAGCAGATCCTCATCTCCGAGTTGGTTCTTTCCCAAAACACCAGCTATGAAGATGTGGAAGCCCGCATAAATACGGCACTTGCGCAATAAGCTGTTTTCGAGTACACTGAAAAGGAGCCGTCAGGCTCCTTTTTTGCCAAGCAGGAAGGAAGTGTATGGCAGATGCCGCCGCTGTTTGAACGACTGCGCCGAAAAAAGCACGCCGGGCCCCGGTGCTCCATGGTGGTCCCCGCCGCCGGTTCCTCTGCACGGATGGAGGGGATGGATAAGATCCTGCTGCCTCTGGGGGACGTGCCCATTCTCATCCGCACGCTGCAAGCCTTGGAGAACTGTCCGCTGGTCCAGGAGATCATCGTGGTGACCCGGCAGGATCTGATTGTCCCCGCCGGCCAGCTCTGCAAGGATTTTGATTTACAGAAGGTGCGGAAGCTGGTGGTGGGCGGAGCCACCCGCACCCAGTCGGTGCTGGCGGGCGTCCGGGAGACCGACCCGGCAGCCGATGTCATCGGCGTCCACGACGGAGCCAGGCCCTTTGTCACTCCGGAGGTGCTGGAGCAGGTCATCCTGCGGGCCGCCGAGTGCGGGGCCGCCGCGTCGGCCGTTCCGGTCCACGACACCATCAAGCGGGCCGCAGGCGGTCTGGTGGAGGAGACGCTGAACCGGGAAGAGCTGTTCGCGGTACAGACGCCGCAGGTATTTGAGCCCTCCCTGATCAAGGCGGCGCTGCAAAAGGCGGCGGAGGAGGGCGCCGCACTGACAGACGACTGCGCGGCCGTAGAGCGGCTGGGCATGACGGTCTGCCTGACCCGGGGCTCCGATGAGAACATCAAGATCACCACCCCGGCCGACCTGAATCTGGGGCTGGGCATCCTGAACGGAAGGGGAGAGCTGGTATGAGCGGATTCCGCATCGGTCACGGCTACGACGTGCACCGCCTCACGGCAGGGCGAAAGCTGATCCTGGGCGGGGTGGACGTGCCCTTTGAGCGGGGACTGCTGGGACACTCCGACGCCGACGTGCTTACCCACGCGGTAATGGACGCCCTGCTGGGCGCCGCCGGGCTGGGAGACATCGGCAAGTTATTTCCCGACCGCGACCCGGCCTATCGGGGTATTTCCAGCCTGCTGCTGCTGGACCGGGTGGTCCTGCGGCTGGCGGAGAGCGGCTGGCAGGTGGGAAATGTAGACGCCACCGTGGTTGCCCAAGCCCCCAAGCTGGCCTCCCACATCCCGCTGATGCGGCAGAACCTGGCGCGGCATATGGGGGTCCCGGCGGAACGGGTCAATGTGAAGGCCACCACAGAGGAGGGGTTGGGCTTCACGGGGCGTGGGGACGGCATGGCCGCTCACGCGGTGGCCCTGCTGGAGACGCTGGAGCGGTAGCGCAGGAAAAAGCCCTCTCGGCCAGGAGCCGGAAGGGCTTTTTTGTCCCCTGTGCCAGTCCTGCGGCATACACTGGGCAAGAGAGGAGTGTCATGCCAATGGTCTATTATCTCATCGTGTGCCGTTCCCTGACCTATGCCCAGCGGACGGCCTCCGTTCTGGAGCGGGCGGGCATCACCGCGCGCATTCTCCGCTCTCCCAAAAATATCGCGGGCGAAGGCTGCAGCCACGCGGTGAAGGTGTCCGAGCGCCGTCTATCCGACGCGTTGGTGCTCCTCAACCGCGCCTACCTGTCCCCCAAGCGAATCTATATGACGGAAGCAGACGGAAGCTACCGGGAGGTGGATCTATGATCTACCTGGACGCCGCCGCTACCACGCTGCAAAAACCGACCGCCGTGGCCAGTGCCAGTGCCTATGCGGTCAACCACATGGCCACGCCCGGACGGGGCGGACACCGACCTGCCATGCTGGCCGCGGAGACTGCCTTCGCCTGCCGCCAGGCGGCGGCGGAGCTGTTTCACGTGGGGGAGCCCGACAATGTGGTACTGACCTTCAACGCCACCCATGGGCTCAACATCGCCATTCAGTCCCTGGTCAAGCCGGGGGACACCGTGCTGATTTCCGGCTACGAGCACAACGCCGTCACGCGGCCTCTGGCCGCAATCCCAAACGTCAAGGTGAAGGTGGCCGCCTCGCCCCTGTTTCAGCCGGAGACCATCCTGTACCAGTTCCAGCGGCTGCTGACCCCGGAGGTCTCCGCAGTCGTATGCAACCATGTCTCCAACGTCTTTGGCTATGTGCTGCCGGTGGCTGAGATCTCCGCCCTGTGCGCCAGAAGGGGCGTACCTCTGATTCTGGATGCCTCCCAGTCCGCCGGCTGCCTGCCGGTGCACCTGGATGAGCTGGGGGCGGCTTTCATCGCCATGCCCGGCCATAAGGGCCTTTACGGACCGCAGGGGACCGGGCTGCTGCTGTGCAATCACGAGACCGCCCCCATTCTGCGGGGCGGAACAGGTTCGGTGTCCATCCGGCAGGATATGCCGGATTTTCTGCCCGACCGGCTGGAGGCGGGGACCCAGAACATCGCCGGCGTGGCCGGACTGCTGGAGGGCCTGCGTTTCGTACGCAGCCAGGGGGAGGAGAAGATCCTGGATCACGAGCGCAGGCTGGCCGCCCGAGCCGCGGAGCAGCTCTCTGCTCTGCCGGGGGTTCGGGTCTATGCCGCCCGGGGCCTGTTCTGCCAGTCGGGCGTCCTCTCCTTCCAGGTGGAAGGGATGGACTGCGAGGAGGTGGGGGAGACCCTGGGCGGCATGGGGATTGCCGTCCGGGCAGGACTCCACTGCGCCCCGCTGGCGCACCGCTCTGCCGGGACCCTCAAGGCGGGGACCGTGCGGGCCAGCTTCTCCGCCTTCAACCACGGCAAAGAGGCCGACCAGCTCGCGGCGGCTGTGGCGCGGCTTGGAAAATAGCAGTCCCATCGTCAGGCGCACGGCGCTCCGCCGTGCGCCTTCGCGCGTCCATTTTCTCCTGTTCTCTTCGGAATTTAAGGGAAAATTAATGGGGCGTCGTATTGCCATTTCCCACTGAATCAAGTATAATAATTCAAATGGAGGGCAGCTTTTTCTGGCTGGCTCCAGGAACAGCTAAAGCGCCGTCCCGGCGCATTCGGTTTTTGTGGGAGACTTTGGAAATGGACACGTTCTTTGCAGCGGCGGGTCAACTGTTCGTGAACATCCGGAACCAGATCCAGATGATCACCATCAGCGATATCATCGACATCGCCATCATCGCCTATATCGCCTACCGGATGCTGCTGCTGGTGCGGCACAGCCGGGGCGCTCAGGTGGCCAAGGCAATCGTATTGCTGCTGGCCGCCCTTGTCCTGTCCAATGCTTTCCGGCTGAACGTCGTCAATTTCATTTTGAGCAAGACGGTGGAGCTGGGTCTGTTGGCCCTGGTGGTGGTATTCCAGCCGGAGATCCGCCGTTTTCTCGAGCAGGTGGGCAGCAGCCGGCTGGGGGACATGTTTAGCAAGGAGGAGATCCCCTCCGAGATTGAGGATGCCATTGGCCAGACCGTGGCGGCCTATACGGCTCTTTCCCGGGACAAGGTGGGCGCACTCATGGTCTTTGAGCGTAAAACCCCTCTGGATGACATCATCAAGACCGGCACGGTGCTGGACTGCAGCGTCTCCTCAGAGCTGCTGAAAAACCTTTTCTGGAACAAAGCGCCGCTCCACGACGGAGCGGTGATCGTGCGCAACGGTCGTATCGTCGGCGCCGGCTGTGTGCTCCCCCTGTCCGGGAACACCAATTTGTCCAAGGACCTGGGAATGCGCCACCGGGCGGGGATCGGCATGAGCGAGAACTCCGACGCGGTGGTGGCCATCGTCTCAGAGGAGACCGGCTCCATCTCCGTGGCGGTCAACGGGATGCTCAAGCGGCATTTGGCGCCCGAGACGCTGGAGCGCCTGATGGAAAACGAGCTGATGCCCGAGCAGGAACCGGCCAAGCCCTCGGTACTGGCCAATCTATTCAAGTCGAAAAAAGGTGAAAGTGACGATGGGGAAACGAATCACTGACAGCAAGGCCTTTAATATCGTCCTCGCCATCCTCATCGCCATCGGGCTGTGGTTTTATGTGACGGTCGAGGTAAACTCCACTACCAGCGCGACCATCTACAATGTCCCGGTGACCATCGTCAACGAGGACGTCCTGACCAGCCGCGGCCTGATGATCGCACCCTCTTCCGAGCTGGCCGTCGATCTGAAAGTATACGGCAACCGGAACGCCATCAGCCGTATCAAAAGCGACAAGGACAGCATCACCGTTTCAGTAGATGTGGCGGACGTCCAATCGGCGGGGGAGAAGGAATTCCAGTGTAAGGTGACCGTGCCCTACACGGCCACCGGCGGCTCCGTCGCAGTCCAGGACCAGGAGAGCTACACCGTCCAGCTCCTGATCGAACGGATGATGAACAAACAGGTGGAGGTCAGGGGCAACTTTACCGGCACGGTGGCGGAGGGCTTCCGCGTCGGGGACTTCATCATCACCCCATCCACCGTGGAGATCAAGGGTCCGGAAGAGCTGATCAAGAATGTGGATCACGCCCAAGTCACCGTTTCCCGCCAGGACCTGTCTGAAACCTATACCGGCGAGCTGAGCATTACCTTCATTGATGCCGAGGGCAGCGAGGTGGACGGCTCCGATATCGTCACAGACGCGGAGTCGGCCAGCGTGGTTCTGCCCGTCTATATGACCCTGGACCTGCCTCTGGACGTTCGATTTGTCTATGGAGGCGGCGTCACGGCGGACAACTTCAACGACGTGGTGAGCTACGAGCTCTCCCCGGACAGCATTTCCATCTCCGGCGCGGCCGAGGACATCCAGCCCCTGGAGGGCAGCACCAAGATTGTGGGCGAGATTGATCTGTCTGAGTTGAAGGACACCTATGAGTTCAACCTGGTCCTGGACCCGGCGCTGACCAACGACAGCGGTATGACCAAGGTCACCGTCAAGGTGAAGGTCAGCGGACTGGAGACCCGGACGCTGGAGACCAACGACATCGAGATCATCAATAAGCCTGCGGGCGTGGATGTGGAAAAGGTCACCCAGTCCCTACAGGTACAGGTGCGCGGCCCGGCGGAGCTGCTGGATTCGGTGGAGGCCTATCAGCTCCGGGTGGTGGCAGACCTTCAGGACGCCGCACAGATGCCCGGGCAGTTCAATCAAAAAGTCAAGATCTATCTGGACGGCGACGGCAAGTGCGGCGTCGTTGGCGAGTATTCCATCGTCATCAAGGTGACGGCGGCATCGTAGGAGGCACCATGACACAAGTAGCGCAAGTAAAAGAAATTTATTCCAACGGACAGGCCAGGGTGGCGGTGGTTCGGAAAGGGGCTTGCAGCCACGACTGCTCCAAGTGCGGCGGCTGCACCCCCACGGCGGCTCTTCCCACCGTGATGGCCGATGCGGATAACCGGGTGGGCGCCCATGTGGGGGACACCGTACTGGTAGAAAGCGACAGCGCCCCGGTCATTGGCCTGGCGGCGATCATGTACCTGCTGCCCATGGTCCTGCTGGTGCTCGGTTATGTAATGGGGCAGCTCCTGCACCTGTCCGAACTGGGCTCCATCGGCACGGCCGCCCTGGCCTTTGCTCTGAGCGTCGGCATCCTCATTCTGGTGGACCGGCGCCTCAAGCGCAGCCGGTCTATGACCTTCCGCATCATTCAGATCAAAGGGGCCTGATGTTCGGATATGTACGCCCGCGGAAGGATGAGTTGAAGGTCCGCGACTGGGAGGCCTATCAGGCGGTCTACTGCGGCCTGTGCCACACCCTGGGGCGGCGGTACGGGCTCCTTCCCCGGATGTTCCTCAATTATGATTTTGTATTCCTGGTGATGGTGCTGGACGGCGGGAAAGCACCACCGGTCATCCACAGACGACGGTGTATGGCCTGTCCGCTCCGGGGCAAGCCGTCCTGCCAGGGCGGACAGGCGCTGGAACGCGCGGCGGACGAGAGCGTTATCCTGACCTATTGGAAGCTGCGGGACAGCGTGGCGGACCGCTCTTTTTGGAAGGGAATTTTCGCACGGCTCCTGTCGCTGCTGCTCCGCCCGTCCTATCGGAAGGCCGCCGCCCGGGTCCCGGACTTTGACCGACAGGTGGTGGCCTGCTTGGAGGAGCTTCAGGCGCTGGAGCGGGCGGGCTCACCGTCCCTGGACCGGACGGCGGACACCTTTGCACGCATCCTGCAGGGCGCGGCCCCGGCGGCTGGGCCGCCGGACCGGGACCGGGCGGTGGCGCAGATGCTCTACCATGTGGGCCGCTGGATCTACCTGACGGACGCCTGGGACGATCTGCAGGAGGATCGGGAGAGCGGAGCCTACAATCCAGCGGCGGCCCGCTGGCCCGATGGGCCGGAGAACCACGGAGACGAGCTGCGGACCACGCTGCGGCACTCGCTGAATTTGGCTGCCTCGGCATACAGCCTGGCGGACTTTGGATGTTGGAGCGATATATTGGCAAATATCCTGTATCTGGGCCTCCCCATGGTGGAGGAGGCGGTCTTTACCGGACGTTGGAGACGTCTGAAGAATCGATTAGGTGGGAGACACGAGACATGAACGATCCATACAGCGTGTTGGGCGTCAGCTCGAATGCCAGTGACGAAGAGATTAAGCGCGCTTACCGGGAGCTGGCCCGGAAGTACCATCCCGATAACTACCAGAACAATCCCCTGGCTGATCTGGCGGAAGAGAAGATGAAGGAGATCAATGAGGCGTACGACGCCATCACCAAGATGCGCAGCGGCGGCTCGGCCGGAGCATATCAAACTCAGGGCTCCTATCAGGGCGGATACCAGCAGCAGAGCGCCTCCTATTCCGGCGGCAGCGTGTACGCCAGAGTCCGCCAGGCCATCAATCTGGGCAATCTGGGGCAGGCGGAACAGCTCTTGAACACAGTGACCCGCCAAGACGGCGAGTGGCATTTCCTGATGGGGAGCATCGCCTATCGGAAGGGCTGGCTGGACGAGGCCATGCAGCAATTTCAAATCGCCTGCAACATGGAACCGGGCAACCCGGAGTACCGCCAGGCATACAACATGATGCAGCAGGGGGGACAGGCCTACCGGCCCGCCGGCTACGGCATGGGAATGGATAGCTGCGACTGCTGCACCACCATGCTGTGTATGAACTGCCTGTGCGGCGGCTGTGGGCACTGACATGAGGGGGAGCCGTGGCGTATACCGGGTGGCGCTGACCGCCGTTCTGGCCGCTGTGTCCCTGATTCTGCTCTATCTGTCTACGCTCCTGCCCACGGGACGGATGGGTATTGTGGCTCTGGCAGGACTGACCCCGGCGGCGGCTGTGGTGTCCAGCGGGGTGGGCGCCGGTGTGCTGTGTTATGCGGGCACGGGTATTTTGGCCCTGATCCTGCTACCGGACAAGGGCGGCGCTTTGCTGTACCTGCTCTTTTTCGGACTCTATCCCATCGTCAAGTATGCCGTTGAGCGCCTGCGTAGACTGCCGCTGGAGCTATTTTTGAAGCTGGTCTTTTTCAACGGAGTGCTTACCGTTTTTTGGTTTGGCCTGCGGGCCGTCCTGCTCTCAGCGCTGCCGGCGGCGGGGCAGGCCCTCTGGCTGGTTTACGCAGGCGGAAATGTGGTGTTTCTGCTCTATGATTTTGGGTTTTCACAGGTCATCTCCTTCTACGGCCGGCGGATCGACCGGGTCCTGCGGAAGGGACGCTTATAACATACGATGGAAGAAAGAGAAAGGGGGGACCGCATATGGTCAAAAGTATGACCGGTTATGGCAGAGGAGAGGCGGTCCTGCATGAGCGCACCATCACGGTGGAGGTTCGCTCGGTCAATAACCGCTATCTGGACTGCTCCATTAAAATGCCCCGGCTGTATGTCTTTGCCGAGGACGCCATCAAGACCCGGGTCCAGACCAGCATCTCCCGTGGCAAGGTAGACGTATTCGTCAGCATCGACAGCTCCAAGGCGGACAGCGTTTCCGTCTCGGTGAATCGTCCGGTGGCAGACGGCTACTATGCGGCACTGACGGAGCTGCGCGACGCCTACGGCCTGCGGGACGATCTCTCGGTATCCCTGCTGTCCCGGTTCCAGGACGTGCTCCTGGTGGAAAAGGCGCAGGAGGACGTGGAGACCGTGGCGGCGGATATCTGTCAGGTGCTGGATCTGGCCCTGGCCGACTTCAGCGCCATGCGGGAGCGTGAGGGGCAGAAGCTGCGGGAGGATATCCTCTCCCGGGCAGAGACCATTGGCCGCCTCACCTCCTTCGTGGAGGAGCAGTCGCCCAAAACGGTTTCGGAATACCGGGCCCGCTTGGAGGCTAAAATGAGGGATGTGCTCCAAAATACTCAGATTGACGAAAGCCGCATCCTCACGGAGGCCGCCATTTTTGCCGATAAGGTGGCCGTGGATGAAGAGACGGTGCGTCTGCGCAGCCATCTGTCCCAGCTTCGGGAGATGCTGGAGCTGGACGTACCGGTGGGCCGAAAGCTGGACTTCCTCATTCAGGAATTCAACCGCGAGGCCAACACCATCGGCTCAAAATGCAATGATATTGAGACCTCCAAAAAGGTGATCGACATCAAAGCGGAGATTGAAAAGATCCGTGAGCAGATTCAGAACCTGGAGTAAAGAGGGGCGGAGCACATGAAGCTGATCAATATTGGATTTGGCAACATGGTATCGGCCGGGCGGCTGATTGCCATTGTCAGTCCGGAGTCTGCGCCCATTAAGCGCATGATCCAGGAGGCACGGGACCGCGGCGTCCTGATCGACGCCACCTATGGGCGGCGGACCCGCGCCGTTCTGGTCATGGACAGTGACCACATCGTCCTCTCGGCCATCCAGCCGGAGACCGTGGCCGGGCGCTTGGGCGCCCGTGAGGCCGCAGAGGCCGCGGAAGAGGAGGGGGAGGACTGATGCCATTTCGGAAAAAGGCGCGGGGACAGTTGATTGTTCTCTCCGGCCCCTCCGGCGTGGGAAAGAGCACCGTCATCTCAGAGCTGTTGGGCCAGCGGCAGGACATCCACTTCTCCGTCTCCTTCACCACCCGGCAGCCCCGGGTGGGAGAGGCCAACGGCGTTAACTACAATTTTGTGGATCGGCCGGAGTTTGAGCGGATGATCGCCGACGGCGAGCTGCTGGAGCACGCGGAGTATGTAGGCAATTACTACGGCACTTCTCTGAAGGTCATCGAGGAGAAGCTGGCCGCCGGGATCGACGTATTGCTGGACATTGAGGTGCAGGGCGCCGCCAAGGTTCGCGCCAAGTGTCCGGAGGCAGTTCTCATTTTCATCATTCCGCCCTCCTTTGAGGAGCTCTCCCGCCGTCTCCACGGCCGCCACACCGATGGTGAGGACGTGATTGCCGGGCGGCTCCAGAAGGCGAGGGAGGAATATAAGGAAATTCCCCACTACGATTATCTGGTGGTCAATGACAAGGTATCCGAAGCGGCTGCGGAGATCATCTCCATCCTGGTCGCAGAGGGCTGCCGAACCAGAAACCGCATTCATCTTGTAGAAGGAGTGTAATGACTTATGATGCTCTATCCCGCAATGAACGATCTGCTCAAACAGGTGCCCAGCCGGTATCAGCTGGTGAACGTGGTGGCCCACCGGGCCCGCGAAATTGCCGCCGAGGCCGAGGATGAGGGCTATCCACTGGAGGACAAGCCGGTATCCATCGCTATCCGTGAAGTGGCCGACGGCAAGGTAACCGGCGAGACGGTGCCGCAGGCGCAATGAAAGGAAAGGCAAGTGCCGGACAGACACGGCGCTTGCCTTTTGTGGAGACAGGGGGGAAGCGCGTGACAGAACCGGCACGCATTGCACGGGTGGCGCTCTCCGCCGTGACCTACGCCATCGACAAGCCCTATGATTATCGGATTCCTCCCGAACTGGAAGAAGGCGCCTGTCCGGGCGTCCGGGTCATCGTACCCTTTGGAGCCGGAAACCGGCGGACGGAGGGGATCATACTGACCACGGGTCAGGCCTCCGCCACGGAGAAGAGGCTCAAGTCCCTGGTGTCGCTGCTGGACGAGGCCCCGGTGCTGGACCGGGAGGGAATCCGGCTAGCCCTGTGGATGCGGGAGCGCTTTTTCTGCACGGTCTATGAGGCGGTCCGGGCCATGCTCCCGGCGGGGCTGTGGTTCTCTCTGCACGACAGCTATCGCATTGCGGAAGGGATCGACAGGGAGAAATCCTACCAGGCCGTGGGCCGCTCCGAGCCCGCTCGGCGGCTGTTGGATATGCTCTGGGCCTGCGGGGGTTCCGCCGAGCGCACGGATATCCGTGCGGCCTTTGAGGGCAAGGACCTCAATCCGACTCTGCGCCAGCTTGTGGAGCGAGGCATTCTGACGCTGGAGACCAGCGCCGCCCGAGGCGTGGGTGATAAGACCGAGCAGGTGGCCGCGCTGGCCATGCCCGCCGAGGAGGCACTATCGCTGGTAACGCCAAAGCGGAAATCCGCACCTCTCCGCTATGCGGTGGTGGAGCTCCTGTGCGGCATCGGCTGCGCGTCCTCCAAGGAGATCTGTTACTTTACCGGCGCATCCAGCGCGACTCTGCGCTCTCTGGCCAAAAGCGGCATTCTGACGTTGCAAAAGAGAGAGGTCTTCCGCCGCGCGGTGCCGGAAGAGTCCGAGCCCGCCGCTCCCCCGGTCCTCAATGACCAGCAGCAAGCGGCCTTTGCGGCGCTGGACACCCTGGCCCGTAGCAAGCAGGCCGCCGTGGCTCTGCTTTATGGTGTGACGGGCAGCGGCAAGACTCAGGTTTATATCCAGCTCATCCGCGCCGCGCTGAAGCGGGGACAGACCGCCCTGGTGCTGGTGCCGGAGATCGCGCTGACACCACAGCTCCTGCATATTTTTTCCTCCCACTTCGGCCCGGATGTGGCGGTGCTCCACAGCTCCCTGCGGGCGGGGGAGCGGTACGACGAGTGGAAGCGGGTTCGGTCCGGAGCGGCCCGGGTGGTGCTGGGCACCCGTTCTGCGGTGTTTGCGCCGCTGCGGAATCTGGGCCTCATTATTTTGGACGAGGAGCAGGAGGCCAGCTACAAATCGGAGAATACCCCCCGATACCACGCCCGGGACGTGGCAAAATACCGCTGTGCCAAGGGCGGGGGCCTACTGGTGCTGGGCTCGGCCACCCCTTCGGTGGAAACGATGTACCTGGCCAAAACCGGGGTCTACCATATGGTGTCTCTGACCCGGCGCTACAACGAACGGGCACTGCCCCGGGTCTATATCACCGATCTGAAGGATGAGCTGCGCCGCGGCAACGGGGGCCCCATCAGCGCCTTGCTCCACCGGGAGCTGATGGCCAACCTGGAGCGGGGGGAACAGAGCATCCTGTTCCTCAACCGGCGGGGGGCCAGCCGGATGGTGTCCTGCGGGGAGTGCGGTGCGGCGCCCACCTGCCCCCGGTGCTCGGCCTACCTCACCTACCACTCCGCCAATGGCCGCCTGATGTGCCACCACTGCGGCCATTCAGAAAAGCTGCCTCCGGCCTGCCCGGCGTGCGGCGGCGGCCTCAACTTCATCGGCATCGGCACCCAGCGGGTCCAGGAGGAGCTCCAGGAGCGGTTCCCCGGCGTGGAAGTCCTCCGCATGGACACCGATACCGTCACCGCCACCCAATCCCACGAGGCCATGCTCTCCCGGTTTGAGCGGGAAAAGATTCCCATCCTGGTGGGGACCCAGATGGTCGCCAAGGGGCTGGATTTTGAGAACGTCACCCTGGTGGGCGTGATCGCAGCAGATCTGGCCCTCTATGTGGACTCCTTCCGGGCGGGGGAGCGGACCTTCTCCCTGCTGACCCAGGTGGTAGGCCGGGCGGGTCGGGGTGAAAAGGCGGGCCGGGCGGTCATCCAGACTTATACCCCCGACAACGAGGTCATCCGGTTTGCCGCCGCCCAGGATTACGACAGCTTCTATGAGCAGGAGATCGGCTTTCGGAAGCTCATGGGGCGCCCACCCTTTCAGGACCTGTTCGTCCTCACCGCTTCCGGGGTGGACGAGGCGGCGGTGCTCCGGACCTGCATGCGTCTGCGCCTGGGGCTGGAGGACTGGCTGCGCCGGCCGGAGCTGGCGGCGCTGGGCCCCAGACTGCTGGGACCGGCCCCGGCATCGGTGGCCAAGGTGAACAACCGCTACCGCTACCGGCTCACCCTGTGCTGCAAAAATACCAGACAGGTGCGCGCGCTGCTGTCCCATCTGCTGTACGCAGCCCACAGCGACAGGGAAAACAAAGGCGTCTCCGTGTTTGCAGACGTCAATCCATACGATTAACGGAGGATAGAAACATGGCTTTGAGAAAGATTTTGACGGATAAGGACCCGGTTCTCCGCAAAAAGTCCCGGCCCGTCACCGGCTTTGACGGACGCCTTCATGACCTGCTGGACGATCTGAAGGAAACTTTGGAGCAGGCGGGCGGCGCGGGATTGGCGGCGCCCCAGGTGGGCATTCTCCGCCGCTGCGTCATCGTAGTGGATGGCAAGGGGGAGATGCTGGAGCTGGTAAACCCGGAGATCATCTCCCGCTCCGAAACGGTCCAGGACGGCCTGGAGGGCTGCCTCAGCGTCCCCGGGATGTGGGGCATGGTGGAGCGGCCCATGCAGGTCCGGGTCCGGGCGCAGGACCGCAGCGGTCAGACCTTTGAGGCGGAGGGAGAGGGCATCGTGGCCCGCTGCTTCTGCCACGAGATCGACCATCTGGACGGGCATCTGTTCACCGAGCTGGCAGACCGGCTCTATACCCAGGAGGAGCTGGATGAGATGCTGGAGGAGGAGGGCCAGTGAAGATCCTCTTTATGGGCACGCCGGAATTTGCGGTGCCCTCTCTGAATGCCCTTCTGGGAGCGGGGCATACTGTCTGTGGCGTCTTTACCCAGCCGGACAAACCCAAGAACAGGGGAATGAAGCTGCTGCCAAGTCCTGTAAAGGTATGTGCCCTTTCCCATGAAATCCCCGTGTTCCAGCCCGCAAAGATGCGGGATGGGGAGGCACTGGGGTATCTCCGGGAGCTGGACCCGGAGCTCATCGTGGTGGCGGCCTACGGTAAGATCCTGCCCTCTGAGATTTTGGACTATCCCGTCAAGGGCTGCATCAACGTCCACTCGTCCCTGCTGCCCAAATACCGGGGGGCCGCCCCCATCAACTGGGCCATTCTCAACGGCGAGGCCGTCACCGGCGTCACCATCATGCATATGGCCCCCGCGCTGGACGCAGGCGACATCATTGCCCAGGCGTCCACTCCCATCGGCGCGGACGAGACGGCCCCGACGCTCACAGCCCGACTGGCGGAGTTGGGTGCAGAGCTGCTGGTCTCCGCCGTGGAGGCAATCGGGGCGGGGACCGCCGCCCGGACGCCCCAGGACGAGGCGGACTCCACCTATGCTCCCATGCTGTCCCGCGAGCTGTCTCCCATGGACTGGAGCAAACCGGCCCGGACGCTCCACGACCAGGTCCGGGGCCTGTTGCCCTGGCCCGCTGCGGTGGCGGAGTTCGGCGGCATCCGCTGTAAAGTCTTTTCCACTGACCTTCCCCTCCAAACCACCGATGCGGCCCCCGGCACCATCCTGGAGGCGGGGAAGCGGGGGATCGACATTGCCTGCGGCGGTGGCACGGTGCTCCACATCGACGAGCTCCAGGCTGATGGCGGAAAACGGATGAAGGCGGCGGATTATCTGCGGGGCCACCCGCTGAACTGACAAGGAGGCGTTTGCCTTGCCCTACTTTTTCTATGGCTACGATCCCTACTACTGGATGATCCTGGTCCCCGCCATGCTGATCGCCCTGTTCGCCCAGCTCAAGGTTTCCTCTACCTTTAACCGCTATGACCGGGTGCGCAGCGCAAGGGGCTATACCGGCGCCCAGGCGGCCGAGGCGGTGCTGCGGCAACACGGCGTCACCGATGTGCGCATTGAGCGGGTCAGAGGAAGGCTGACCGATCACTACGACCCGCGGAGCAATGTGATCCGCTTGTCCGACGCGGTCTACGCCTCCAACAGCGTGGCCGCCATGGGCGTAGCCGCCCATGAGGCGGGCCACGCGGTGCAGTACGCCGTGGGCTACGGACCCATCCGGCTTCGAAACGCCATCATACCCGTATGCAATTTCGGCTCTCAGCTCTCCATCCTCCTCATCCTCATCGGCCTGTTTTTATACTCCCAGCCCCTGTTTGGCCTGGGGGTCATCCTCTTTGGCGTGGCGGTGCTGGGCCAGGTGGTGACCCTCCCTGTGGAGTTCAACGCCTCTAGGCGGGCAGTGGAGAGTCTGGAGGGCGGCTACCTGCTGGACGATGAGGAGCTGCGAGGCGCCAGAAAGGTACTCAGCGCGGCCGCCATGACCTATGTGGCGGCGCTGTTGGTGTCCCTGGCTCAGCTCCTGCGGTTTGTACTGGCATTCAACGGAAGGCGGCGAGACTGATATGGCAGGTGTGCCGAGCGCCCGTGAAGTGGCCCTGGTGACCCTGTCCGCCTGCGAAAAGCAGGGGGCCTGGTCCGACCTGGCCCTGAAAAAGAACATCCGAGAGGCGGGACTGGACAGCCGGGATGCGGCGCTGGCCACCCGGCTCTGTTTCGGCGTGCTTCAGAACAAGCTGCTCTGTGACTTCTATATCGGGAAATTCTCCACGGTAAAGGTGGAACGGCTGGAAAACCGGGTGCTCAACGCGCTGCGCCTGGGCATCTATCAGATGGCCTTTCTGACCAAGATTCCTGCCAGCGCCGCAGTGAACGAGTCGGTGGAGCTGGCCCGGAAATACAGCAAGAATCCCCGCAGCCCAGGTCTGGTCAACGGTATCCTGCGGACGGCGGCCCGTAATCTGGAACGGCTGCCCCTCATCGACCGGGAGGACCAGGCCCAATATCTGTCCATCCGGTACAGCCATCCTCTCTGGCTGGTACGCACATTTCAGTCCATGCTGGGGTCGGAGGAAACCGAGCGTCTTCTGGCGGCGGACAATGGGGAGCCGGCCACGGTGGCTCAGATCAATACGGTTCGGACGACGTCCGAGCAGGTGCTGGAGACCCTGGAAGCCGCAGGGCTGCGGGCCGAGCCCCATCCATGGCTGCCCAACTGCATCACCCTCACCGGAGGCGGGGATCTGGAGCGGTTGGCCGCCTTTCAGGAGGGGCGGTTTTATATCCAGGACGCCGGCGCGCGGCTGGCGGTGCTGGCGGCCGGCCCGGAGCCCGGTACGCGGGTCCTGGACGCCTGTGCGGCGCCGGGCGGCAAGTCCTTTGCTGCCGCCATCGCGATGGAAGACAGGGGCGAGGTCTTCTCCTGCGACATCCACCCGCATAAGAAAAAATTGATTGAGGCGGGGGCGAAACGCCTGGGCCTCACCTGTGTGCAGGCCGGCGTGCTGGATGCCAGGAGCCGGAAGCCGGGCTATGAGAACGCCTTTGATCTGGTGATGGCCGACGTGCCCTGCTCCGGGTTGGGCATCATCCGTAAGAAGCCGGACATCCGCTATAAGGACCCCGCTCCGCTGGAGGGACTGCCGGCTGTACAGCGGGCGATTCTGGACAATGTATCCGCCTATGTCCGGCCGGGCGGCGTCCTCCTGTATTGCACCTGTACGCTGCTGCCCCGGGAAAACGGGGAGGTGGTGGACGCCTTCCTGGACGCCCACCCCGATTTTCAGCCGGA
Organism: Intestinimonas sp. UBA1698; assembly: GCF_002320075.1. Lineage (NCBI taxonomy): Bacteria > Bacillati > Bacillota > Clostridia > Eubacteriales > Intestinimonas > Intestinimonas sp. UBA1698. The sequence goes on from NZ_DCJO01000044.1 coordinate 54,116, forward strand.
AGCCTTTTCTCTTCCCGCCCCCATTGGGCCGGTAGAGGGAGGGCGGTTGACCCTGTGGCCGCATATCCATGGCACAGACGGCTTTTACATCGCCAAATTACGGAGGCGCCTATGATTGATTTGAAATCCATGACCCTGGAGGAGATGGGCGCCTATCTCAAGACAGGGGGAGAGCCCGCCTTCCGGGCCAAGCAGATCTTCACCTGGCTCCACAGGGGCGCGGGCAGCTTCGATGAGATGACCAACCTCTCCAAGGCCCTGCGGGAGAAGCTGGCGGCCGAATGCCTTATCACCCGGCCTCAAGTCGCCCGGAAGCAGGTCTCCGCCCTGGACGGTACCATCAAATATTTATGGCGTCTGGAGGACGGAAACTGCATTGAAACGGTTTTGATGCGTTATCATCATGGGAATACTGTATGCATATCCTCTCAGGTAGGCTGCCGGATGGGCTGTGCCTTCTGCGCCTCTACGCTTGGCGGCAAGGTAAGAGACTTGACACCGGCTGAAATGCTGGACCAGGTGCTCTTTACCGGACTGGATTCCGGCGTACCCATTTCCAACATCGTGCTGATGGGCATTGGGGAGCCGCTGGACAATCTTGACACGGTACTGCGGTTTCTGGAACTGGTCAACCACCCGGAGGGGCTCAACATCGGCATGCGTCACATCTCGCTGTCTACCTGCGGTCTGGCCGATCAAATTGACAAACTGGCCGATTATAAGCTACAATTGACTTTATCGGTGTCCCTCCACGCACCGGACGATGAGACCCGGTCTCGCATCATGCCGGTAAACCGGGCGGTGGGGGTGGAGCGGCTCTTTGCCGCCTGCCGCCGCTATTTTGAGACGACGGGCCGGCGCATCTCTTATGAGTACGCCATGATCGACGGTGTGAACGACAGCGATTGGCAGGCCGACCTGCTGGCCAGGCATCTGAAGGGCACGCCGGGGCATGTGAATCTGATCCCTCTCAACGAGGTGAAGGAGAGCCCGCTGAAGCCCAGCCGCCGGGTAGCGGCATTTCAGAAACGGCTGGAATGGCACGGCATCACCGTCACCGTCCGGCGGAAGCTGGGCGGCGACATCGACGCCTCCTGCGGACAACTGCGTCGCAAGGCCATGCAGGAGGGCTGACTTCCGACATACGTCCATTCATTGAAAGGCCGGCCGGACCGGCGAAAGGAATGGTTAACCATGAACATATGGGGCGTCACCGATAAGGGTGTGGTCCGACAGCAAAATCAGGATGATTTCCACATAGAGCTTACCCAGCCCGACGTGGCTCTGGGCATCGTGTGCGACGGTATGGGGGGCGCCAGAGCAGGCAATGTAGCCAGCCGCCTGGCGGTGGACACCTTTCTGGACACGGCGCGGGAGCGCAGCGTGGATCAGTGGCGGGCCGACCCCGAGGCTCTGCTCAACTTTGGGGCGGAACAGGCCAACCAGGCAGTCCACTTCCGCGCGGGTATCGACGCGGAGTGCCGGGGAATGGGGACCACCATGGTGGCCGTGCTGGTCATCGGGGAAATGGCCTATCTCCTTAACATCGGAGACAGCCGGGCCTATCTGGTCAACGCGGGGGGTATCCAACGGCTGACCCGGGACCATTCGGTGGTAGAGGACCTGGTGGCCAAGGGCCGGATCACGCCTGAGGAGGCCAGACAGCATCCGCAGAAGAATCTCATTACCCGGGCGCTGGGCTCCGAGTCCCAGCTCCGGGCCGACCTTTACCGGCAGCCCCTCAAAGAGGGGGATTGGCTGCTGCTGTGCTCCGACGGACTGAGTAATGTAGTGACGGAACAGGAAATCCTCTATGAGGTGCTCCACGGCGGCGCGGCCGGGGACTGCTGCCAGCGTCTGCTGGAGATCGCACTCTCCCGGGGGGCGCCGGACAACGTGACTGCGGTCCTGCTTCAAATGTGACCAAGGGGGATACCTGTATCATGGATCAGTACATAGGGAAAATGCTGGACAACCGGTACGAAATATTGGAGGTCATCGGCACCGGCGGCATGGCAGTGGTCTATAAGGCCCGCTGCCACCGCCTCAACCGCCTGGTGGCCATCAAAATTCTCCGGGACGATCTGGCCCAGGACGCCGAATTCCGGCGCCGGTTTCACGACGAATCACAGGCCGTGGCGATGCTCTCCCACCCCAATATCATGGCGGTATATGACGTGAGCAAATCCTCCGATCTGGAATATATCGTCATGGAGCTGCTGGACGGCATCACACTCAAGCAGTATATGCAGAAAAAGGGGGAGCCTCTGAGCTGGAAGGAGGCCCTGCACTTCATCACCCAGATCATGAAGGCGCTGTCCCATGCCCACGGCAGAGGCATCATCCATCGGGACATCAAGCCCCAGAACATTATGGTGCTCCGGGACGGCAGCATCAAGGTGGCGGACTTCGGCATTGCCCGGCTGGCCTCCGCCGCGCAGTCTACCCTGACTCAGGAGGCGCTGGGCTCGGTCCACTATATCTCGCCGGAACAGGCCAGAGGCAGCCGCATCGACGCCCGCAGCGATATCTACTCCGCCGGCGTGGTGCTCTATGAGATGCTGACCGGCCGCCTGCCCTACGAGGGGGACTCGCCGGTCTCCGTGGCCATCCAGCACATCAACTCCATCCCTCTGGCCCCCCGGGAGCTGAATCCCGACATTCCCGAGGCCCTGGAGGCCATCACCATGAAGGCCATGGCCTCCAATGTGGAGCAGCGCTATCTCTCCGCCGACGCCATGCTGGCCGATTTGGAGGAGTTCCGCAAAAACCCCAACATCAATTTTGAATATACCCCCGCCGACCTGTTCACAGGGGACGCCGGAGATGAACCCACCCAGGTCATCGAGACCACAGGCCGGCAGCGTATCTACCACACCCCGCCGCCGGTCCATAGCCGCCCGGCCGGCCCTCGGGAGGACGAGCCAGAGGAGGACGATGACGACTACCGGGGCAGCAGGCGGGGGCGCAGCCGTGATCACGGCTCTTCACTGGCCGCCCCCATGGCGGTGGCCGCGATTCTGATCTTCATCGTCGGCATCGGCGTATTCCTCTGGATGACCTTTTTCAGCGACATCTTTAATCCGGCCGTTCAGGAGCACAAAGTGCCCGACCTGCGGGGCAAGACGCTGGAGGAGATCGCAAAGCTGCCCGAAGTGGAGTCCGGAGTCTTTTCCATTGTGGAAGGGGATACCATCCTCAGCGACGAGTATCCGGCGGGCCAGGTGGTCAAGCAGTCTCCGGAGGCGGAAAAAACGGTAAAAGGCAACAGCTTTACCATTACCGTAAATATCAGTGCCGGCGAGGATTCCATCCTTATGCCGGGCGTGGTGAACAAGGAGCTCCGGGAAGCGCTGGCCATACTCAAAAATGAGGGCATAGGCTGGGCGGACCCGGAATATGCGTCCAGCACTGTGACCCGCAACTACGTGATCTCCACGGACCCGGTGGAGGGTATCGAGCTGGCACCCGGCCAGAAGGTCCACCTGGTGGTGAGCCTGGGCCCCAAGCCTGAGACGGTTACCATGATCCCTCTGATCGGCCAGTATGTGGAGGATGCCGAGACCATGCTGAATGAATTGGGGCTTAAATTGGGGCAGGCTCTGCCGGTCACAAGCGAAGAAGAGGCGGGCAGAATCGTCTGGCAGAGCATTGAATCCTATCAGGATGTGGAGGTGGGCACCACCGTCAACGTCCAGTACAGCAAGGGCACGGTCACCGAACCCACCCAGCCCCCCGCATCCTCCACGCCGCCGGAGGAGTCGCCGACTGCACCGGGAGGGGAGAGCTCGCCCCCCAGCGGCGAGCCGGACGTACCGGCCAATGGGTCTGGCGGCACGGAGCCCACCGTCAGCAGTCAGAGCATACCCATCACACTGCCGGAGGGCGATCCGGACGACACGCTTACCGTGCGGATTGATGTGGGCGGAACCAAGATGTACGAAAACAGTGTCCCCCGCCACATGAGCCCGATCAGCCCCTCAGTGCCGGGCAGCGGCACACAGCGGGTGGACATCTATATCAACGGCTCTCTCTATGAGAGCAGGACGGTGACCTTCTCCTGATGGGTACGGACAGCGGAATGATTCTGCGGGCGCTCAGCGGCTTTTACTACGTCTACACCGGGACGGAGACGGTCACCTGCCGGGCCAGGGGCAAATTTCGCCACCAGCGGGTCACGCCCCTGGTGGGGGACCGGGTGCGGTTCACCGATTTGGGTGACGGTACCGGCGCGCTGGACGAGATTCTGCCCAGGGTCAATCAGTTCCAGCGGCCGGCGGTGGCCAACATCGACCAGCTCGTCATCATTGCTTCCGGGGCCATCCCGGTTACCGATCCCTTCCTCATCGACCGGATGACCGCCATCGCTGACGGGAAAGAGGGCTGCGGCTGCGTCATCTGCATCAACAAGTGTGATCTGGACGCAGGGGATTGTCTTTATGACACCTATACCGCCGCCGGATTCCCCACCCTGCGGGTAAGTGCGGAGACGGGCGAGGGGATGGACCGGCTGGCGGAACTCATCGCCGGAAAGGTATCTGCCTTCACCGGGAACTCGGGAGTGGGCAAGTCCAGTATTCTGAACTGCCTGGAGCCCGGCTTCCGGCTTCAGGTGGGAGCGGTCAGCGATAAGCTGGGCCGTGGGCGGCATACCACCCGCCATGTGGAGCTCTACCAGCTCTCCAGCGGAGCCATCGTGGCCGATACCCCCGGCTTCTCCTCCTTTGACACCGAGCGCATGGAGCTTGTGCGGAAAGAGGACCTGGAGCACGCGTTCCGGGAGTTTCAGCCTTACCTGGGCCAGTGCCGGTTCACCGGCTGCGCCCATGTAAAGGAGAAGGGCTGCGCCGTACGTGCCGCCCTGGCGGAAGGACGAATCCCGGCCAGCCGCCATGAGAGCTATGTCCGGCTGTACGAGCAGGCCAAAGAGCACAAAGCGTGGGAATTGCCCCAGACATAGGTTTTTCGCCGGCGGACCGGCACACACAGCGCCTTCTTTCTGCGTATACTGGTAGCAGCAGACCTGCCAGTTTCCGTGGAAAGGAGGCGTTTTTGTTGAAGATCGTCGTCGTCCGCTCTCCCAAATGCCTGTGCGGCATCCTCAGGGCCCTCTTTGGACTGAAATAACACATCGGAAAAGAATCATAAGCCTGGCCCCTTCTACATATGCTTCTCCTAGAATCAAGTGCAGGCGTGGGACGGGATGCGCCCGGCCCGTCCCGCGACCCGCAGGAGTACAAGGAGAGGAATGCTATGGAGCTGGAATTGAACACAACCCATCTCAACTGTTATGATACCGTGCTGGACACCACCCTCTTCCACGAGGAAACCTTGGAGACCATCGTCCCCGACGCCTGTCCAGACATCCTCCGCATCGTGGACTGTGAGGCCATGGTGTGCCTCAAGGGAAAAGAGGCCCAGGAGGGACGGGCAGAGATTTCCGGCTCTGTCCGTGCCGCTGTGCTCTATCTGCCCGACGGGGCGGAGGGCGTCCGCCGCATGACCGTCACAATCCCCTTTACCTGCTCTGCGGAGGCCCTGGGCATCCATGCCGGCTGTCTGGTGACGGCAATGCCGCGGGTCCACTCGGCAGATGCCCGGAGTCTTAACCCCCGCAAGGTCCTGACCCGGGTGGATCTGGCGGTGGAAGTGTCGGTCTTTGCCCGGCAGACGGAGAGCCTCTGCGACGGCGTGACCTGCCCGGCCGAGGGCGGCATCCAGCAGCTCACAGAGACCCAGAACGCCTATCTGGTCACTGCGGTGGAGGAGAAGCCCTTCTCCTTCTCCGACGATGTATCCATCTCAGGCACCAAACCCCGGGTGGAAGAGCTGCTCAAGAGCCGGGCCGATATCGAATGCAGCGAATCCAAGCTCATCGGCAATAAACTGATCTTTAAAGGGGAGGTCCACCTTCAGTTGCTCTACCGGGACCCCTCCAATACCCTGTGCCCGGCCAGCTTTGATCTGCCGTTCTCCCAGATCATGGAGGTCTCCGGCGTGGAGGAGGAGGCGGACTGTGCCCTCCAGGTCCAATTGACCGGCTGTGAATGTATCCTGAACGATGGGAACGACGGCGACAGCATGATTTCGGTAGCGCTGGCCCTGCTGGCGCAGGCCGTGGTCTGCGAGGTGCGGCCGGTCCAGCTCTTATCCGACGTATACAGCACCGTCTGCGGGCTCCATGCCGAGCGCCGGACTTATACCTTCCACCAGTTGGTGGAAAACGGCGAGCGGCGGGTCATGGTGCGCGAGATTCTGGAAACCATGACTGCAGCCAGAAGCGTGGCCGACATCTACGTCAATGTGGGCGGGGCCGGCCAGACACGGGAGGGCGAGCGAGTCACCCTCACCGCAGATACCACCGTGACGGTGGTATACATAGGAGAAGACGGCGGGCTGAGTACCATCACCCGCCCTCTGCAGGCGGCCTGTCCGGTCGATCTGCCCGGGGATTGCGCGGTGACCTGCCGCTGCCGTCTGGGCGGAGAGCGCTTTGCCACCCCGGCCGGCGGCGGCGTGGAGGTACGCTATTCCATTGACTTCCAATACCTGGCGCTGACTGCCCGCAACACCACTGGGGTCTCAGATATCCAGATGGATGAGGATTCCCCCAGAGATACCGCCAATCAGCCCTCCATTGTACTGCGTATGGTAGGGGAGGGGGAGCGGCTCTGGGATATCGCCAAGGCCTATGGCACTACCACCGGCGATATTGTCCAGGCCAATGCTCTGGAAGAGGAGAGCCTTCCCATGGGTCAGCTGCTGCTCATCCCCAAGAAGCGGTAAAAAGGAGGAATTGACGTGGAAGAGCGGAAGATTTACGAGGATATCGCCAAACGCACGGACGGCGACATCTATGTCGGCGTGGTAGGCCCGGTCCGCACGGGCAAGTCCACCTTTATCAAGCGGTTCATGGAGACCCTGGTCATCCCCAACATTGAAAACGTCTACCGCCGGGAGCGGGCCCGGGATGAGCTGCCCCAGAGCGGCTCCGGCCGGACGGTGATGACCGCTGAGCCCAAGTTCGTCCCAGAGGACGCGGTGGACATCGCCATGGAGGGCGGCGCACACCTGTCCGTCCGGCTCATCGACTGCGTGGGCTATATGGTCCCCGGGGCGGCGGGCCAGTTCGAGGACGATCTGCCCCGGATGGTTACCACCCCCTGGTACGACCACGAAATCCCCATGACGGAGGCGGCGGAGATCGGTACCCGCAAGGTGATCGCCGAGCACTCCACCATCGGCATCGTCATCACCACCGACGGCACCATCACCGATATCCCCCGTGAGGATTATCTGGAGGCGGAAGAGCGGGTCATCACCGAGCTCCAGGAGCTTGGAAAGCCCTTTTTGGTGCTGCTCAACTCGGCCTATCCCAATTCCGACCGGGCCAAGGCCATCCGGGCCGACATCTCCGCCCGGTATGACGTGACCTGCATGGCGGTCAACTGTCTGGAACTGGGGGTGGGAGACGTCACCGACATCATTAAGGCCGTTCTCTATGAGTTTCCGCTCAAGGAGCTGGATCTGAATCTGCCCCCCTGGGTAGACGCGCTGCCCTATGACCACCCCATCAAAAGCGGGCTCTACACCGCCATCCGCGAGGGCTGCACCGACCTGCGGCGCATCCGGGACGTAGACCGGGCCGTCTCCGCCATCGGAGCTTACGAGGGCGTCAGCAGCGCCCGCATCAGCGGCATCCAGCTTGGAATTGGGCTGGCGGCCGCCGACCTGGATCTGCCCCGCAGCCTGTTCTACGAGACCCTGTCCGATCAGTCCGGCTTCACCATCCGGGACGACGGGGATCTGATGGACCTGCTCACCGAACTGGCGGGAGTCAAATGCGAATACGACAAAGTGGCAACGGCTCTTCAGGAGGTGAAGGAGACGGGCTACGGCATCGTGGTCCCCACCACAGAAGAGCTCCATCTGGAGGAGCCGGAGATCGTCAAGCAGGGAGGACGCTATGGGGTGCGCCTCAAGGCGAGCGCCCCGAGCATCCATATGATACGCGCCGATATCGAGACGGAGGTCTCTCCCATCGTCGGCAACGAAAAGCAGTCGGAGGAGATGATCAACTACCTGCTCCAGGAGTTTGAAGGGGATACCACAAAAATATGGCAGTCCAATATATTTGGAAAGTCCTTCCACGAGCTGGTCAGCGAGGACCTGAACGGCAAGCTCAAACGGATGCCGGACGATGCCCGCGCCAAGCTCCAGGAGACCCTGCAGCGCATCATCAACGAGGGCTCCGGCGGCCTGATCTGTATTATTTTATAACAAAAAGGACCTATTCCGTTGAAACGGAATAGGTCCTTTTGCCCTATATACAAGCAAAATTAGTGCCAATTAAAATTATTCTTATATAAAAATACTTGTTGACTAAATTTTTTTCCTATGTTATATTGTAGCCAAGATAAACGTCCATCGAATTGTTCATAACCAGAATAATAGAAAGGAAGAACTGAAATGATTGATTTCACTCTCTCCCCCGAGCATCAGGAACTCCAGGAGATGTACCGCAAGTTTGCCGAGGAGCGGGTCCGGCCTCTGGCACACGAAATGGATGAGAACGAAAAGTTCGACATGGGTCTGCTGAAGGAGATGCAGGAGTGCGGCTTCTTCGGGATTCCTTTTGAGGAGAAGTACGGCGGCGCCGGTTCCGACGTGCTGTCCTACGTGCTGTGCATGGAGGAGATGTCCAAGGTGGACGCCAGCACCGGCATCACTCTGTCGGTCCACACCTCTCTTTGCGCCTCCAGCATCAACGAGTTCGCCACTGAGGAGCAGAAGGAGAAGTGGCTGCGTCCGCTGGTGGACGGCAGCAAGATCGGCTGCTTCGGCCTGACCGAGCCCGGCGCCGGCTCTGATGTGGCCGCCGGCCGCACCACCGCTGTGAAGGACGGCGACGAGTACATCATCAACGGCGAGAAGATCTTCACCACCAACTCTGGCTTCGCTGACACCTTCCTGGTGTTCGCGGTCACCGATAAGTCTGTCCCCGCCGCCAAGGGCATGTCCGCCTTCCTGGTGGACCGCAACACTCCGGGCATCACCGTCACCCCTGACATCCCCCGGATGGGCATCCGCGCCGCCTCCAACGCTGCCGTAGTATATGAGGACGTCCGTGTGCCCGCCTGCGACCTGCTGGGCGGTGAGGGCAAGGGCTTCAAGATCGCCATGAAGGCCCTGGACGGCGGCCGGATCGGGATTGCCGCGCAGTGCGTGGGCATTGCCCAGGGCGCCATCAACGAGGCCATCAAGTACGACAAGGAGCGCGTCCAGTTCGGCAAGACCATCGCCTCTTTCCAGAACACCCAGTTCAAGCTGGCCGAGATGCAGACCAAGGTGGACGCCGCCCGCCTGATGACCTACCGTGCCGCCGTCACCAAGGACCAGGGCAAGCCCTACAACGTCTACGCCGCTATGGCCAAGCTGCTGGCTTCCGACGTGGCCAACGAGGTCACCCGCGGCTGCGTACAGCTTCTGGGCGGCTACGGCTACGCCCGGGAGTACACCGTGGAGCGCTTCATGCGCGACGCCAAGATCACAGAGATCTATGAGGGCACCTCCGAGGTCATGAAGATGGTCATCTCCGGCTCCCTGAACCTGAAGTAAGCCATCGAACGTCAAAAAGGTCCGTGTATCAGTTGATACACGGACCTTTTTTCAATACTCCAGCACCATGATATGCTCTTTCCCAAAGACCCTCCCGTCAAAGCGGAAGCCCAGGCTTTGATAGAGGCGAACAGATGCCTTTCCCGTCAAATCGACGCCCAGATACATCAGGTGTCGGCTCCGGTCTGCCTGTACCAGCTCCAGGAGCTTCTGAAGAGCAGCTCGTCCATAGCCGAGCCCCTGGTACGTCTCCTCCACCATGAGCCGATACAGCCACCACTCATTGTCGTCGCGGTCCACACAGTACATGACAAAGCCCACCGGAGTATCCGCCGCATAAATGGCCAGTGGGATGCATTCCGGCTGCACATAGGCCTGGGCGATGGACTCCGCATTGGAGCACACCAGCTCACGCTGGTCTACCCCGACCTGAAGCCCCAGGATGGCGTCAAAGTTTTCCACTGTAATCGCACGTAAAGTTACCATATTTTATGCTCCTTTTCAAAAATGGGCATAAAAATGCCCGGGTGAGGTGACCTCTCCCGGGCAGTCACAGTAACTAGCCTCCCGCCTTGGGCGGGCCATGCCGGGAGCCATGTTTGCGGCGCACGTCTTGATTGCCCTCGTCATAAAACATCGCTCCCTTCGAATCAGATGTTGTTATCATAGCAGAATCCATCGCCGCTGTCAATCTTGAAAAATGTGCGGGATTCCGGTATCATAGGATTTTAAAAGAATGCTTAGGAGGTCATTCCCATGCAGCTTTTCACCCCCGCCGAGACAGCGGAAAATTACGCGGCCGCCGGAGCGGCCAAAACGCGCCAGCCGGCTTGGCGGCTTTTGCTGCTGGGCATATTGGCCGGCTTTTTCATCGCCATGGGAGCCGCCGTCACCAATACCGCCAGCCATTCCCTGGACAATGTGGGGCTGGCGCGGGTACTTTCCGGCCTGCTTTTCCCCTTCGGCCTGGCCATGGTAGTCCTGACCGGCGGGGAACTCTTCACCGGCAATACCCTGATCTCCCTGTCCGTTCTGGACCGTCAGACCACGGTGGGGAAGATGCTCCGCAACTGGCTGCTGGTCTACTTGGGCAACTTCATCGGCGCCCTGCTGACAGCCGCGGGCTGCGCCTTTTCCGGACAATTGAACGACTCCGCCGGAGGCCTGGCCCTGTTTACCATGAAGCTGGCTGCCGGAAAGTGCGGCCTCGCCTTCGGCAGCGCCTTGGTCCTGGGCGTCTTCTGCAACGTTCTGGTCACTGTAGGAGTCCTGCTCTCCCTCTCTGCCAAGGACTTGCCCGGGCGGGTCCTCGGGGCCTACCTGCCGGTGTCCTTCTTTGTCATCTGCGGCTTTGAGCACAGCGTGGCCAATTTGTTTTACATACCGGCCGGACTGTTCGCCAAGTCCATCCCCGCCTACGCCGCCCTGGCCGCCGATGCCGGGCTGGACCTCAGCGGTCTCACATGGAGCGGCTTTGCGATCGGGAACCTGCTGCCCGTCACGCTGGGCAATATCATCGGCGGGGTGCTGGTGGGCGGCCTGTTCTGGGCCTGCTGGCTACGAAAGGGGAGGGGCGCATGAGCGGTTCTCTGCCTGAAAACCTGTTGTGCTTTCTGCAAGAAGCGGAGGGACTCAAATCCGTGGAGCGCACGGCCTGGACCTCCTCCGGGCGCCGGGAGAGCACCGCTGAGCACTCCTGGCGGCTGGCTCTGCTGGCCTGTGCCCTGCTGGACCGCTATCCCAGGCTGGATCATGCCAAGGTCCTTGCGCTCTGCCTCGTCCACGACTTGGGGGAACGGGACTGCGGCGACCGCAGCGCCTCTGACCTGCCGGACCCGGCGGCCAAGCGCCGGGAGGAGCAGGCCTGCCTGCGCCGCCTGGCGGCACTGCTGCCCGCCCCCAAGGGGGAGGAACTGCTCGCCCTGTGGGAGGAGTATGACGCCGCCGCCACCCAGGAGGCCCGGCTGGTGAAGGCGCTGGATAAGGCCGAAACCATCCTGCAGCACAACCAGGGGCAAAACCCGCCGGACTTTGACTACGACTTCAATCTGGACTATGGCAAGGCCTACTTCCAGGGCGACCTCATCCTGGAGGCCCTGCGGGATGCGCTGGACCGGGGCACGCGCCTCCGGATGGAGGAACAGCAGGGAATGAGGTAAGACCTCATCCCGGCGCGTCAGCCAGCTTCTGGAGCGCGCTCCGGTCCTTCAGCCGCACCCCGCGGTAGGCCGTCTCCACCCAGCCCCGCCGGACGAAGTCCCCCAGCACCCGGCTCACGGTCACTCGGCTGACCCCCACGGAAAAGCCGATCTCCTCATGGGTGCAGGCCAGCCGCCCCCTTTCCGCTTCCTCCGGCAGGGACAGCAGATAACGGGCTACCCGCTGGTCCGCCCGCAGAAAGGACATGTCGTCCACGTGGCCGGTAACCATGCGGACGGTCCTGGCCAGATACTGCAGCATGGGAAGCGCCAGGTCCGGGTGGGCCCGGAATACGGCGTTCAGCCGTTCCCGGTCCACGGAGATCGCCTCGCTGCGTACCAGCGCCACAGCGGAAGAGACCCTGGGGCGCTCATCGAAAAAGGACGCCTCTCCCATCAGGTCCCCCGCCCGATGGACGGTCAGGACCCGTTCGCCGCCGGACTCCGAACTGATAAAGCTGCGGGCCGCCCCGCTGACCAGATAGAAAAAGGCATCCGCCTGCGTGCCCTGCAGGTAGATAAACTGCCCCGGCACATATATGCCGGGGCGCTGCCCCTCGGCCAGGGGGGCCCAAATCTGGGACATCCTTACTGCCGCCTTTCCGCTTTTTTTATTATTGTATCACGCGTTACATTCTTTTGACAAGGGCTCTGGCATACTGAGTACAACGATTTGCACAAGGAGGGACCCAACCATGGGAATGACCATGACCCAGAAGATTCTGGCCAAGCACGCGGGCCTGGACGCCGTAGAGGCAGGCCAGCTCATTGAGGCCAGGCTGGACCTGGTGCTGGGCAATGACATCACCACGCCTGTGGCCATCACCGAGTTTGAAAAGGCAGGGCTGACCCAGGTCTTTGACAAGGACAAGATCGCCATCATTCTGGACCACTATACCCCCTGCAAGGACATCAAGGCGGCCCAACTCTGCGCTCAGGCCCGGGCTTTTGCCCAGCGCTTCGACATCACCCACTTCTACGACGTGGGACAGATGGGCGTGGAACACGCCCTGGTGCCGGAAAAGGGCCTGGCAGCCCCGGGAGAGGCTATCATCGGCGCCGACTCCCACACCTGTACGTACGGTGCCCTGGGCGCCTTTTCCACCGGCGTGGGCTCTACCGACATGGCCGCCGGCATGGCCACCGGCCTGTGCTGGTTCAAGGTGCCCCCCGCCATCAAGGTGACGCTGAAGGGCAAACGGAAGCCATACGTCAGCGGCAAGGACGTGGTTCTCCATCTGATCGGTGAGATCGGTGTGGACGGCGGACTGTACCAGTCCCTGGAGTTTGCCGGGGAAGGGGTGGCTGCGCTCACAATGGACGACCGCTTCACCATCTCCAACATGGCCATTGAGGCGGGGGCCAAGAACGGCATTTTCCCCGTGGATGACAAGACCCGCGCCTATCTGGACGGACGGGTGGACCGCCCCTGGGAGGCAGTGGAGCCCGATGCCGACGCGGTCTATGACCGCGAAGTGGTCATAGACCTCAGCTCCCTGCGCCCCACGGTGGCCCTGCCCCATCTGCCCTCCAACACCAGGACCGTGGACGAGGCGGCCGGCATTCCCATCCAGCAGGTGGTCATTGGCTCCTGCACCAACGGGCGGCTCAAGGACCTTCAGGAGTCCGCCGATATCCTGAAGGGCAAAAAGGTGGCCAGAGGCGTCCGCTGCATTGTCATCCCTGCCACCCAGCAGATCTATATGGACGCCCTGGCGCAGGGGCTCATCCAGACCTTTATCGAGGCGGGCTGCGCCGTCTCCACGCCCACCTGCGGCCCCTGTCTGGGCGGTCATATGGGGGTGCTGGCCGACGGGGAGCGGGCGGTCTCCACTACCAACCGCAATTTTGTCGGCCGCATGGGCCCCGTCAGCTCGGAGATCATCCTGGCCAGCCCGGCCGTGGCCGCCGCGTCCGCCATCACCGGGTGCATTACCGACCCGGCCAAGGTGTAATGGAGGTGTCATGCTATGAACGTTTACAAATATGGAGACAACGTAGATACCGATGTCATCATCCCGGCCCGCTATCTGAACGCCCCAGACGAAAAGTCCCTGGCCTCCCACTGCATGGAGGACATCGACGCCCAGTTCTCCTCCACGGTGGAGCTGGGGGACATCATGGTGGCCGGAGCCAACTTCGGCTGCGGCTCCTCCCGTGAGCACGCCCCTCTGGCCATCAAGGCCTGCGGCGTGAAGTGCGTCATCGCCGCTTCCTTTGCCCGCATCTTCTACCGCAACGCCATCAATATCGGATTTCCCATTCTGGAGTGCCAGGAGGCCGCGGCGGCCATCCTGCCCGGTGATGCCGTGCGTGTGGATTTCAAAACCGGCGTCATCACCGACGAGACCCAGGGCAGGACCTTCCAGGCCGCTCCTTTCCCGGCCTTTATCGACGGCATCATTGAGAGCGGCGGTCTGCTCAAGTCTCTGAAAGCGAGAGGTGTGGCAAAATGAAGTATCAGATCGCTCTGATCCGGGGCGACGGCATCGGCCCGGAAGTGGTCAACGAAGCGGTAGGCGTCCTGGAGGCCGTGGGGAAAAAGTTCGGCCACACCTATGAATTTGTGGACGTGCTGCTGGGCGGCTGCGCCACGGATGCGGTGGGGAAGAGCTACCCGGACGGCACCGCAGATCAGTGCAGGGCCTGCGACGCGGTGCTTCTGGGCGCAGTGGGGGGGCCCAGGTGGGGCTCCGATAAGCCCGCTGAGCAGCGCCCCGAGACGGCACTGCTGGCCATCCGAAAAGACCTGGGCCTGTATGCCAACCTGCGTCCGGCCACCCTTCGGCCCGCTATGGCCGACGCCTGCCCGTTGAAAAAGGAGACGGCGGAAAAGGGGATCGACCTGATGATGGTCCGTGAGCTCACCGGCGGCATCTACTTTGGCCAGCGCGAGAAGTACCAGACCGCGAACCGGGGCATGGAGGCCGCCGACCGGATGGCCTACTCGGAGTATGAGATCGAGCGGATCGGCCGCCGGGCCTTCGAGCTGGCCCGCCTCCGCCGCAAAAAGGTGTCCAGCGTGGACAAGGCCAATGTGCTGGAGACCTCCCGTCTGTGGCGGTCGGTCATGCACCGGCTGGCGGAGGAGTACCCGGATGTGGCCTATGAAGATGTTCTGGTGGACAACTGCGCCATGCAGTTGGTCCGGGACCCCGGTCAGTTCGACGTGGTGGTCACCGAGAATATGTTCGGCGACATACTCTC
Organism: Intestinimonas sp. UBA1698; assembly: GCF_002320075.1. Taxonomy (NCBI): domain Bacteria; kingdom Bacillati; phylum Bacillota; class Clostridia; order Eubacteriales; genus Intestinimonas; species Intestinimonas sp. UBA1698. The sequence goes on from NZ_DCJO01000044.1 coordinate 69,139, forward strand.
GGACGAGGCGTCTATGGTCACCGGCTCCATCGGCCTGCTGCCCTCCGCCTCCATCGGAGATACCGCCCCCGGCCTCTATGAGCCCATCCATGGCTCCGCGCCGGATATCGCCGGCCAGGACAAGGCCAATCCCATCGCCACCATCCTGTCCGTGGCCATGATGTTCCGTTACTCCTTCCAGAAGCCCGACGAGGCCGCCGTCATCGAGCGCGCGGTGGACGCGGTCCTGGCCGAGGGCTGGCGGACCCCCGACATTGCCGGGCCCGGCGTCGTCCCCATCGGGACCAAAAAGATGGGGCAGTTGATCCGGGAGCATATCTAGACCCATTCCAGGGAACAGCGCCGGAAAAACCGGCGCTGTTCCCGCATATGGATGATGGAAAGAGGAAGGCCCGCACTTGCAAGAAGGTCGGCTTTCTGTTAAAATCAGCTTACGAGCAAGAAGGGGCGTGGCGCAATTGGTTCTGACCATTGACATTGGAAATTCCACCACAAGTATCGGTCTGTATGGTCCGGACGGCAAGCTGCGGTTTCGCTCCGACCTGGCCACCAGCCGCAATACCAGCCAGGATCAGTGCGCCATCAGCCTAATGGGGGTATTCACACTCTATCAGGCGGACATCCAGGCCGTCACAGGCGCGATTATGTCCAGCGTGGTCCCCTCGGTCACAGGCGCCATGTTTAAGGCAATCCGGATGCTCACCGGCAAGGCCCCAATGGTCATGGGCCCCGGGGTCAAGACGGGGCTTAATATCAAATCCGACATCCATACTCAGATGGGCAGCGATATCGTGGCCTGCTCCGTGGCCGCCATCGCCAAGTATCCCTCCCCGGTCATCGTCATCGACATGGGGACCGCCGTCACCATGTCCTACCTGCGGGGCAATACCTACGAGGGCTGCGTCATCATGCCGGGGATTCGGGTCTCCCTGGAAGCTCTGTCAGAGCGGGCGGCCGAGCTGCCCCATATCTCCATCGTCCAGCCGCCTTCAATCTTCGGCCACAATACGGTGGACGCCATGCGCTCCGGCGTGGTCTACGGCAATGCCAGCATGATCGACGGTATGATCCAGCGCCTGGAGGATGCCAGCGCTCCGGCTGCGGCCGTTGTCGCCACCGGCGGCAACACGCTGGCCGTCCTCAGAGAGTGCAAGCGTGACATCCTCTACGATGCCGATCTGCTTCTGGACGGCCTTCACCTCGTATACCGCAAAAACATCGAAGCCAAGCAAAAAAAATCCTGACTCTTGCATTTGGACCCCAAAGGGGCCGCTGCGGACATCTGCGGCGGCCCCTTTTTTGCATTTTGCATGAACTATACGTCAAACTGTCATTCAAAATTTTGGGCTTCAACGGGATTTGTACTTGCAATTCTGCAAGTTGCGTCATATAATGTGTCATAGTGATTTTAATCGCAAGCTGGAGGAGTTTGTTATGAAAGAGTTGTCCCAAACCGCACAGGCTGTCCGCGCATCCACGACATTGGCCATTGACGCCCTGTTCAAGCAGATGAAGGCTGACGGCATTGATGTGATCGGTTTCGGCGCCGGTGAGCCCGATTTTAATACGCCTGATAACATCAAGGAGGCCGGTATCGCCGCCATCCGTGACAACTTTACCCGCTATACCCCCGCCTCTGGCATCATGGAGCTGCGCCAAGCCATCTGCGCCCGGCTCAAGGCCGACTGTGATCTGGACTATAAGCCCGCACAAATTGTGGCTGCCAGCGGAGCCAAGCACGCCTTGTATATCGCGCTCCAGACGCTGGTGAACCCTGGGGACGAGATCATCCTGCCCGCGCCGTTCTGGGTGAGCTACTACGAGCTGATCAGAATGGTGGGCGCGGTTCCGGTGGTGCTGGATGCGACCGAAGCCAGTCACTTCAAGCTGACAGCCGAGCAGCTCTCCGCCGCCATCACGCCCAGGACCAAAGCCCTGATCCTGAACAACCCCTCCAACCCCACGGGCATGGTCTACAGCAGGGAAGAGCTTCAGGCCATCGGCCGGGTCTGCGTGGAAAAGGACATCTATGTCATTGCCGACGAGATTTATTATCATCTGATTTACGACGGAAAAACCTTTACCAGCTTCCCATCTGTGAGCGAGGAGGTCAAGGAGCGCACCGTCCTGATCAACGGCGTGTCCAAGTCCTATGCCATGACGGGCTGGCGGATCGGCTATGCTGCCGCCAACGAGCAGATCGCCAAGGTCATGTCCAACTACCTCAGTCACTCCACCGCCGCCCCCTGTTCCATCGCCCAGAAAGCCGCCGTGGAAGCTCTCATTGGTCCCCAGGACACGGTGGACACCATGACCTCCGCCTTTGAGGCCCGCCGCGACCATCTGGTGGAGCGGATGAACCGGATCCCCGGCGTGAGCTGTCTGAAGCCCGAGGGCGCCTTCTATATTATGATGAATCTGGAGCAGTTGGTGGGGAAGACCCTCCACGGGGTATTCATCCGGGATGCCGACGATTTTGCCGATGCCTTCCTGAAGCATGGGCTGGTCGCCACGGTGCCCTGTACCGGCTTTGGCGCTCCCAACTTTGTCCGCTGGTCCTATGCCACCTCCCTGCAAAACATCGACGAAGGCCTGAACCGCCTGGAAAAGTTCCTGGCGGAATAAACCCCGCTGAAAAACGGAGCGGACCTTGTGTCCGCTCCGTTTTTGTGGTATCCTGTGTTTGAATTTTTGAAGACGAGGTGGACCCATGAGTAACACCAGTACCTATGAAAGCCCGCTGTCCTCCCGGTATGCCAGCGATGAAATGCTCCGGCTGTTTTCCGCTGACAAAAAGTTTTCAACCTGGCGGCGCCTGTGGGTGGCCTTGGCCAGGGGAGAGATGGAACTGGGCCTCCCAGTCACCGCCGAACAGGTGGCCGAGCTGGAAGCCCATCTGGACGACATCAATTACGACTCCGCCGCCCAGTGGGAAAAGAAGCTCCGCCACGACGTGATGGCCCACATTCATGCCTATGGAGAGCAGTGCCCCAAGGCTATGCCCATTATCCACCTGGGCGCCACCAGTTGTTATGTCGGCGACAATACCGACCTCATCCTTATGCGGGAGGGCCTTGGACTCATCCGGGATAAGCTGGTACGTGTGCTGGCGGTTTTGGCCGATTTTTCCGACAAGTATAAATCCCTTCCGACCCTTGGTTTTACTCACTTTCAGCCTGCACAGCTTGTCACCGTGGGAAAACGGGCCACCCTCTGGATGAATGAGCTGCTGATGGATTTGGATGAGGTGGAGTACCGGATCGACCGGCTTCCGCTCCGTGGCGTAAAGGGGACCACCGGTACCCAGGCCAGCTTTCTGGAACTCTTTGAGGGCGACCATGAGAAAGTGCTGGAGCTGGACCGCAAAATTGCGAAGGAGATGGGCTTTACATCCACTGTACCCGTATGTGGTCAGACCTACTCCCGCAAGGTGGATGCCGCCGTTCTGGCCACCCTGTCCGGGATTGCCCAGTCGGCCAGTAAATTTGCCACCGATCTGCGGCTTCTGTGTCACCTGAAGGAGGTGGAGGAGCCCTTTGAGAAAAATCAGATCGGCTCCTCCGCCATGCCTTACAAGCGCAACCCCATGCGCTCGGAGCGCATCTGCTCCCTGGCCCGGTACGTGATGGTGGATGCCCTCAATCCTGCGGTCACAGCCTCCACCCAATGGTTTGAGCGCACATTGGATGACTCTGCCAACAAGCGCATCTCGGTCCCCGAGGCCTTCCTGGCGGTAGATGCCATCCTCAATATCTATGAAAACGTGGTGTCGGGTCTGGTGGTCCATGAAAAGGTCATCGAAAAGCACATCCTGGAAGAGCTGCCGTTCATGGCTTCGGAAAACATCATGATGGACGCGGTGAAGCGGGGCGGCGACCGGCAGGCCCTCCATGAGCGCATCCGGGTCCTCTCCCAGGAGGCGGGGCGGAATGTAAAGGAGCTTGGCCTGTCCAATAATCTGATCGAGCTCATCGCCGCGGACCCCATGTTTGGCATGAACAGGGAAGCGCTTACCGCCCATCTCGAGCCCTCCCGCTATATCGGCCGCTGCCCGGAGCAGGTGACGGAGTTCCTGGAGGGCAGCGTGAAGCCGGTCCTGGCGCGCCATGCGGAGGCCTTGAGCACCGGCAGTGTGGAATTAAAGGTCTAAATGAAATAAGGAGGTCAGCAGTATGGCAAGTGCAGTACGCCGTATCGGCGTGTTTACCAGCGGCGGTGACGCGCCCGGTATGAACGCCGCAATCCGTTCCGTGGTCCGCACCTCTCTGCACATGGGTATTGAGTGTATTGGTATCCGCAGGGGGTATCACGGCCTGATTACAGGAGACTTCACCCCTTTGAATTTTGAAAGCGTCAGCGGCCTGAGCCGCCGGGGCGGCACCATGCTCTACTCCGCCCGGAGTGAAGAATTCCGCGGGGAGGCCGGTCAGGAGAAAGCAGCGGCCACCTGTAAGCTGCTGGGCTTGGAGGGCCTTGTCGGCATCGGCGGCGACGGCACCTTCCGCGGTCTTCTGGAGCTCTCCCGGCTGGGAATCTCCGTGGTAGGCGTACCCGGTACCATCGACAATGACATTGCCTGCTCCACCTATACCATCGGGTTTGACACCGCTTGCAATACTGCCCTGGACTCCATCGATAAACTGCGCGACACCATGCAGTCCCATGAGCGCTGCTCGGTGGTGGAAGTAATGGGGCGCCGCGCGGGGCACCTGGCTCTCTATGTGGGCGTGGCCTGCGGGGCCACCTGCGTGCTGGTGCCGGAGCGGAAGGTGGATTTTGAGCGGGATGTCATTGAACCCATCCGTCGGGCCCGCTTGGGCGGCCGGACACACTTCATGGTCATCGTGGCCGAAGGCGTGGCCAGTGCCTACGATGTAGCCAAGCACATCACAGAGGCCACTTCTCTCGATACCCGGGTCACGGTACTGGGACACGTCCAGCGAGGCGGAGCCCCCTCGGTCCGCGACCGGGTGGTGGCCACCTATATGGGCTATGAAGCTGTTCGCCTGTTGGCGGAGGGAAAGACCAACCGCGTCGTCTGCGTTCAGGGTGAGACCTATGTGGATTACGACATCACGGAGGCCCTCAAAATGAAAAAAGATCTCAATGAGCAGACCTATACCGTTATGCGCGCCCTGACCGGCGTGGGGGCGGAATGATCAAAAGCCAAAGCCGGGTGTCCATAAAAGAGAAAAGTGCAGGGTATGGAAAAGTCATACCCTGCACTTTTGTTCGCCCATCGAACGACCGTGCCGTTTGGGATCACATCTCTGTGGTGAGAACCTTTTTCAACCTTGCAAAGCGGGGGAGGGAGTGCTCTCTGGGGCGCTCCGGTTCTCCCTGGATCAGCGGCAGTACATAGTCAATGAAGGGCTGCTCAATGCCATTGCCCGCCTCATTGATCCACTCGCGTGGCACCTTTTTTTCAAAATTGGCCACGATATCCAACGGCTGGAGCACGGTTCTGCACTCATACCGCTCTCCGGCCCGCAGGCATTCGAACGCCACCATCTTGTCGGTCACGCCGGCCACGGCGGACTCCACCGCCACCCGGCCGGCCAGCTTAGCCTCCTCCACGTCGGCCTGAGAGGCCAGGTGAGAACCGCAGCGCTGAAGCAGAGAGAGCTCAATGCCCCGGACCTTGGCGCCGGTCCGTTGCTTCACCACTTCGGCCAGCATCGTGGCCAGCCCGCCCAGTTGAGCGTGGCCAAAGCCGTCGGTCGCAGAGGTCTTGGCCTCGGACACAAACGTGCCGTCGGCGTAGTGGATGCCCTCAGATACCGCAATCATACATTTTCCGGTCCGGCGATAGATATCCTCTACATCCGCGATGAACCGCTCCATGTCGAAGTCGGTCTCGGGCAGGTAGATGAGGTCCGGCCCGAACCCGGCCCAGGTAGCCAAAGCGGCGGAGCCAGCCAGCCAGCCGGCATGGCGGCCCATGATCTCCACCACGGTAATCATGCCGGTATCATAGACATGTGCGTCCTGCCAGACCTCCATGCAGGAGGTGGAGATATACTTGGCGGCGCTAGCGAACCCCGGGCAGTGATCCGTGCCGTTCAGATCGTTGTCAATGGTCTTGGGAATCCCCATAATGCGGCATTCATAGCCCACCTTCTGCATATACTTGGAGATCTTGTTGCAGGTGTCCATGGAATCGTTGCCGCCGTTATAGAAGAAATAGCGCACATTATATTTCTGGAAAATCTCCAGAATGCGCTTGTAGTCCGTGTCGTCCACGTCGGGGTCGGCCAGCTTATACCGGCAGGAGCCCAGGGCAGAGGAGGGGGTGTTCTGCAGCAGCTCCAGTTCCGTCGGTTCCTCCTGCCCCATGTCGTACAGCCGGTCCTCCAGCACGCCCTTGATGCCATGGGCTGCGCCCAGCACGCGGGTGATGCAGTCAGCCTCCAGAGCCGCCTGGATAGCACCCTGCACACTGGCATTGATGACGGCGGTGGGGCCGCCGGACTGTCCGATGATGCACGCGCCCTTCAATTCGCTCATATGAAATCCTCCTATCGCAATTATAGTATTTTTCGTTTCCTCTCAAAATGCTTTCGCTAGAAAGTCGTTTCTGCCTAAATATAATAGCACACCCTCTTGCATTTATCAACTATTGCTGTTAAAATTGAATTACAAAATAAAAAAGGAGTTGATCTGCTATGCCACTGGTCACATCCACCGAAATGTTCAAGAAGGCCTATGAGGGCGGCTATGCCATCGGTGCTTTCAATGTCAACAATATGGAAATCGTGCAGGGCATCACCGAGGCCGCCCGGGATCTGAGCGCCCCCCTGATCCTTCAGGTCTCCAAGGGCGCCCGCGCCTATGCCAACCACACCTATCTGGTGAAGCTGGTGGAGGCCGCCGTGATCGAGTGCCCCAACATCCCCATCGTCCTGCATCTGGACCACGGTCCCGACTTCGAGACCTGCAAGAGCTGCATCGACGGAGGCTTTACCTCTGTCATGATTGACGCCTCTTCCAAGCCCTTTGCCGAAAACATTGAAATCACCAAAAAGGTGGTGGAATACGCCCACGACCACGGCGTGGTGGTGGAGGCGGAGCTGGGTACCCTGGCCGGCATCGAGGATGACGTGAAGGTCTCTGCTGAAGATTCCTCCTATACGCACCCCGAAGAGGTGGAGGAGTTCGTCACCAAGACCGGCTGTGACTCCCTGGCCATTGCCATCGGCACCAGCCACGGCGCCTATAAGTTTAAGCCCGGCACCAAGCCCCAGCTCCGTTTCGATGTGCTGGAGGAGGTATCCAAGCGCCTGCCCGGCTTCCCCATCGTGCTCCACGGCTCTTCCTCCGTGCCCCAGGAGTATGTGAAGATGATCAACGAGAATGGCGGCAATATGCCTGGCGCCATTGGCGTGCCGGAGGACCAGCTCCGCCAGGCCGCCCGCATGTCCGTATGCAAGATCAATATCGACTCTGATTTGCGCCTGGCCATGACGGGCACCATCCGACAGTTCTTCAACGAGCATCCTGACAAATTTGATCCCCGCGAATACCTCAAGCCCGCCCGCGCAAACATCAAGGAGCTGGTGGCTCATAAGATCGTGGACGTCCTGGGCTGCGATCACAAAGCGTAAAACCTGCCAAACAGCCGCCCCGGTGCAGAATGACACTGGGGCGGCTGTTTGATACCTCCTGAGCAGCCGGCTTCGCTCCGTCGCAGGCATCGTCCGACGCAAGAGGGCGTTCAGCCGGGCCAGGGGGCCCTGGAGCCAGGAGAGGGGGAGGCGGCGTCAGCCTTTCCCCTGCATCCGCCGTGCCGGTCAATTACGGCCAGTATCCCTGCAGCGCCTCCGCACTCAAAGCAAGAGCCGGAGCAGCTCCTCCGGCGTGTCCACGATGCTTTCAGCGCCCTGTTCCTGGAGAAATGCCCTGTCTCGAAATCCCCAGGATACGGATAGGCAGGGGAGATGGGCATTGTGAGCCGTCTGGAGATCGACCTCGGAATCGCCCACATAGACGGCCCGTGTGGGTTCCGCCTTCAGTTCCCGGAGCGCCTGAAGTACCAGGTCCGGAGCCGGCTTTTTCCGCAGTCCCGGACGTTCTCCGAGGGCCAGCGGCACCAGCGGCCCAAACGAATGGTCGCACAGCGTCTTGACCGCGTCATCGAGTTTGTTGGATACCACCGCCATGCGGAATCCATCTGCCTGAAGCCGTTCCAGCAGGGCTGGGACGCCGGGGTAGGGCCCGGTCTTATCCCGCATGTGAAGTCGGTAATGGCCCTTAAACGTCTCCAGGCATTTTGCCTCCAGCTCCGGCGAAACCCGCGCCGGTAAAGCCAGATGGATCAGCCGCGCCACGCCGTTTCCCACGAACTGCCGCACCTCCGCCAGACTGCGGGTGGGAAACCCGTTCTCACGCAGGGCATAGTTGGTGCTGTCCGCCAGGTCCTCCAGCGTGTCCAGGAGTGTGCCGTCTAAATCAAAGATCACGGTATCGAATCGTCTCATTTTTCTCTCCATTCCCTCCAAACAAAATTATGGCCCCAAAGTGCTTTCCCCGCATAGGATAAAGCAGAACCTTGGAAAGGAGGGAGCTGCCCTTGGCATTGCCCATCATTCCATACGACAGAAAAGCGGCCGTGCGCTATGCGCATCAGTGGGCCTTCAGCCGCAACCCCGCCTTTTACGATTATGAGGAGCTGGGCGGCGACTGCACCAATTTCGCCTCCCAGTGCCTTTATGCCGGTACCGGCGTCATGAATTTTACGCCCACTTACGGCTGGTACTACATTGATGCCAACAACAAAGCCCCTGCCTGGACCGGTGTGGCCTATTTTTATAATTTTATCACCCGGAACGAGATCAGTCCAGGCCCCTTTGGTGTTGAGACCACCTTAGACCACCTGGAGCCTGGCGATTTCATCCAGTTCCGATTCAACAAAGAGGCCTTTGGCCACACGCCGATCATTGTGGCCATGGGAGAACCTCCCACACTGGACAATACGCTGGTCGCCGCCCACTCCTATGATGCCGACTGGCGGCCGGTTAGCAGTTACTTCTTTCAGGAAATCCGCTTCCTCCACATTTTAGGGGCCTATGCACCCCAGCCCTGGCCGCAGATGCCGGGACCACGGCCGCCCGTCTGAGGGGGTGGCCGTGGTCCCTTTTTTACGGCTTCTCGGGTTTTACAGATCTTTTTTTAACCGTTCCCAGTGGATTGGCCCGGGCCGCCAGACGCAAATCATCACGGTCCACATGGGTGTAAATCTGGGTGGTATTCAAATGCTCATGGCCCAGTAATTCCTGAAGGGTCCGTACATCCACGCCGTTTTGGAGCATCAGCGTGGCGGCCGTATGGCGCAGCTTGTGGCTGGAATACTGGCTGCTGTCCAGCCCCGCCTTTTTCAGCCGCTGTTTAACCATGTAGTGGACTGCGTCCGTAGTCATGCGGGTATGCTTACGGGTCAGAAATAGGGCGTTCTTATCCGCTGCAGCCAAATGGCTGCGGACCGCCAGCCAGTCCTCAATCGCCCCCTGACAGGCGTCGTTCAAATAGAGCATCCGCTCTTTATTGCCTTTGCCCAGCACTCTGAGCTGTTCTCCTCGAACATCCGTTAGATTCAGGCCGACTAACTCGGAGATCCGAAGTCCACAGTTCAAAAAGAGGGTCAAAATGCAGTAGTCCCGCTCCTTGTTTGGCGCATCCACACTTTCCAGAAGCTGGATACTCTCGTGGAGATCCAGATAGCGCGGAAGGGTTTTTTTCAGTCTGGGAGAGTCCAGATCCTGCATGGGATTTTCCGCGATTAATTTTGCCTTGTTGGTGAGATACTTATAAAACGAGCGGATGGCGGCAATCTTTCGGGCGCGGGCGGCCGGAGCAAGCCCATAACCGGCGCCCGGGCTGTTGGCGTGCCTGACGCGGTCGCGGCTGAGGTAGTTCATGTAGGAGTAGACATCGGTCAAGGTTACCGAGCGGACCAAATCCAGATCCACATCATCAATCGCGATCTCATCCAGTTCCGCGGACCGGGATGCTTTTCCTTTTTCAATTTTCATAAATCGGAAGAAGTTCCGCAGATCCAGGTAATACTCATCGACTGTTTTTCTGGAGTGGCCCTGGATCGTCTCGTGATAGACCAAAAAGTCACGAATGATGGCAGGCGCTTCGGTACGATAGTCCATGGCAGACTTCAGCCCCCTCTCTACTCAACAAAATTTTTATTTTGTTGAGTTCATTTCGGAGGTTGTTTTGCCTCCCTTCTGATCTGATTGGAGTGGATCTTGTATGAGTCTCATTGCCTGCACCAGTGCGTGCGTACACCAACGAGACGGATATTGCTCACTGGCGCGCGCCGACTCTGCCGGACTGCCCTGCGCCCATGACCCCTGCGTGAATTTTCTGCCCAGGCCCGCCGCAGGTTCCCGGCCGCTACAGCACCGCACGGAGCGCCTCCCGAATATTTCGGACTCGGATGAGCTGTAGGCCATCCGGCTCGGCCAGCTTGGCGTTGTTTCTGGCCGGAATCAGGCACTGGGTGAAGCCCAGACGCCGCACCTCAGACAGCCGCTGGCTCAAGGCGCTGACCGAGCGCAGCTCTCCGGTCAGCCCCACCTCGCCGATTGCGGCCAGGCTGCCGGGCACAGGCTTGTCTCTGAAACTGGAAGCCATTGCGATCACAGCCGCCAGATCGGCAGCCGGCTCGTCCAAATAGAGCCCGCCAATGACATTCAAATAGGCGTCGCAGCCGCTGACCATCAGGCCTCCCCGCTTCTCCAGGACCGCCAGCAGAAGCATGGCGCGGTTATAATCAAATCCATTGCTGGTCCTCCGTGCGTTTCCATATCCGCTGGGCGCCAAAAGGGCCTGCACCTCAGCCAAAACCGGCCGGACACCCTCCATAACGCAGGTCACGCAGGTTCCCGGCGCATCTTTCGGCCTGCCGGACAGCAGCACTTCAGAGGGATTGGGGACCGCCGCCAAGCCGCTGTCCTCCATTTCAAATACGCCGATCTCATTGGTAGCACCAAACCGATTTTTCGCTGCCCGGAGAATGCGGTAGGACATGTGGGGTTCCCCCTCAAAGTACAGTACACAGTCCACCATATGCTCCAGTACCTTGGGGCCCGCGATGGAGCCCTCTTTGTTCACATGGCCGATCACGAACACGGTAACGCCCTGTCCCTTCGCCAACTGCATCAGCGCCATGGTACAGTCCTTGACCTGTCCGACGCTACCCGGCGAGGCCTGTAGCTCCCCATTGTACATGGTTTGGATCGAGTCCACGATGAGAACGTCCGGTTTCTGCTCCTGCACCGCCTCCAGGATGTCCTCCAGGCTTGTCTCCGCCAGTAGATAGAGGCCCTCGCCGCGGATATGGAGGCGCTCCGCCCGCAGCTTGATCTGGCGCTCCGACTCCTCACCCGATACATACAGGACCCTGGAAAAGCGGCAGAGGTTGTCGCAGATCTGCAGCATCAGGGTGGACTTTCCAATACCGGGCGCACCGCCCACCAGCACCAGTGAGCCCTGCACCGCCCCACCGCCCAGGACGCGGTCCAGTTCGGAAAGTCCGGTCTCAAACCGCAGCTCGTCGGTGGTCTCCACCTCCGCCATCGGCTTGGGGCGGTTCAGCAGCCCCCCGCGGATACCGCCCCCCTGCTGTCCGGCCGACGCCTTTTTCCTGGGTTCAGCGGGCTGCTCTACAATGGTATTCCAGCTTCCGCAGGCCGGACATTTCCCCGCCCATTTCGGCATCTCATTTCCACATTGCGTACAGTAAAAAATCGTCTTGGCTTTTGGCATAGGGGTCTTCCCTTCCCTAGGGCCTTCAGGCCCCTTCGCTTATATCGGCCGTCTCTTCTGGGTCAAATCCCAAATAGGCCCCCGCCAATGCGGCAGCGATCTTTGTCTGGTAACCGCTGGTCTGCAGCAGGGCGTCCTCCGAGGGATTGGATAAAAAGCCGCACTCCACAAGAATCGCCCGGCAGGAGATATGGCTCATCAGATAAACGGAATCCGGGATTTTTGTGGCCTGACGGCTGTTTTCCGGGTCCAGCGCCCGGCGCAGGACCTCCTGCGTATACTGGGCCAGCGGCAGGCTCAAAGCTCCATTGGCGTAAAATACCTGCGCACCATGGTATCTGGAGCTGCCATCATAGGTATTCTGGTGGATGCTGATCAGCGTTGCATGCGGCGTAGCCTCGATTCGCGCCACCCGATTGTGCAGATCAGACACCTTTTTTTCCCGCAGCGTGGAGGCGCTGTCATCGTGGAGAGAGACATCCTCCGTGCGTAGCATCACGACATTGGCCCCAAACAGGCCCAAAATATGGTCCAAGCGGGTGGCGATTGCCAGATTCACATGGCTCTCCACGTTCCCCGCCTTGGAGACCGCTCCTCCGTCCTCGCCGCCATGGCCTGCGTCAATGACCACCGTCTCCGTCCCAAAGCGCCCCGGATGGGCCATCGTCTCTACGGTCCGTCCAGGCCATAGGAACAGGTAATAGCTGGTGCTGACGGCCAGCGCGAATACGAGTAAGATTGCCAAGCCTCTCTGCATGCTGTCTTTTTTCAACGCGGACACCCCCTCTCAGCACTTTATGAGGCTGTCCCCGTCAATATGTTATTGGAATGATTATAACATACATTTGTACGATTGAAAAGGGCGTTCCACTTCGTTGCCTGTCGCATATGATAGAACGGAGGGGATTCCCGCCGCGGTACGGCGGGCTCTCGCTCAATACCTTCGAAGGAGGAACATCACTTGAATCCGGAAAACGGAACTATGCCTGCCTGCGGCGACAACTGCGGTATCTTGCCGGAGTGCGCGCCTCTGGCTGTTCCCTATGTGCCCTTTCAGCAGTCCAACCCCAAGCGTTACTCACAGAGCGACGCGCTCAACAACGGTACGCTTTACCCGGGTCTGAATCTGCCTTTCCACATCAAGGCTACCGCCACCAGCGTGCCCGTGACGCCGCTGACGGAGCTTCAGGCCCTGGAGTTCGTGAACCAGGAGCTGGCGCTCTATCTGGATACTCATCCCAACGATGCGGAAGCCTTTGAACTCTTCCGTCAGTACACTGCTATGGAACAGGAAGCCAGAGCCGCCTACGTGGCCAACCACGGCCCCGTACTCCGCAGTGAAACCGCTGAGAGCAAAACCTACACCTGGCTCAATGACCCTTGGCCCTGGAACTTCCAGGAAGGAGGTACGAAATAAATGTTTGCCTATGAAAAAAAACTCCAGTATCCGGTAAAAATTAAAACTCCCAACCCAAAGCTGGCGTCTGTAATTATTTCCCAGTACGGCGGTCCAGACGGAGAATTGGGCGCATCCCTGCGCTATCTGAGTCAGCGGTACGCCATGCCCTATCCGGAGCTGAAGGGGCTACTGACCGACATCGGCACAGAAGAAGCACTATGCGCCCCTATTTTTGCTCGGTATTTTTCCAGTCCGTCCAGCACATATGTCCATTTGGCGGGCAGTAAATTCAGAGCCACCTCTACCCTGCCGTCCTGATACACAGTCATCTGTTGGAGCAAATGCCCATAAAAGGCATCATTTGCCGTGCGTCCGCTGACAATGCCGGTGATGGCGGAACGGATGTCCGGTTTTAAGGTCTGTGTATCAGTGTTCAACGCCTGTCTCTGCTTGATAGCGGTGATTTTCTCCTGCACCCGATTTATTTCGCCTTCACAGCGAGCTTTGGCCCGCTGAAAGTCGGCCTTGGAGATACTCTCGTCGAAAAAGCGGTCATGGATCGTGTCATTACGGGCTTGCAGCTTTTCAAGCTCAATCTCCAGCCGCCGCAGCTCCTGTTCGCCGCTGTCCTCACCGGACGCCAGAACGCTCTCCACGATGCGGGTAAGGTTCGATATGATGGCTTTCTTATCCAGCGTCACAGCGTTCACGGAGCGCCGCAGAATGTCCATGGCTATGTCATCCCGTATCTGCCGTCCCACGCTGCACCCCATCGGGTTTCCTGCCCCGTCGGTGCGCCGTAGGCCCTCGTTGGTGGCGGTGAAACAGCACCAGCGTTTATAGCTGCTGCCATCCTTGCGCTTTTTCGTGCGGCTGACGAAGCTCTTGCCGCACTCACCACATCGTATTTTGCCGGACAGCGGGTAACGATTGCCGTGTCCCCCGCTGCCCTTTGCCGTGTTGCGGCGGTACAGTTCCCGCTGTACCGCCTGCCACGTTTCACGGTCAATAATGGGTTCATGGTGGTCTTTCAGTTCTACCAGCGGCTCATCTCCATGATTATATTTCTTTTCATGGGTCAGCACATCCGGAGTATATGTCTTTTTCTGAATCAGATCGCCACAGTATTTCTCGTTTTTCAGAATTTTTGTCACCGTGGCCGACGACCATAAACAGTTGCCCTTGCTGCTGAGAATGCCGGCCTCCCGCAGTTCCTTTGCGATGGTGCTGCACCCCTTGCGCTCTTGCAGATACTTATGGAAGATGAGCCGAACAATTTCCGCTCCCTCTGGATTGATGCTCATTTTACCGCCTACCACATCGTATCCCAGCAGAGAACCGCCAAAGACGACGCCTTGCTCCATACTTCGCATTTGTCCCCACTTGGAGCGTTTTGAAGTCTTTCGGCTTTCTTCCTCCGCGAATGTACTCATCATCGCCAGCCGAAGGTTTATGTCGTCGTCTCTCGTGTCGATGTTGTCACTAAGAAACAGAACGCCGACCTTCCTTTTCAGCAAATCACGGGTGATCTGAAGCGCGTCTACCGTATTGCGGGCAAATCGGCTGACCTCCTTGGTTACGATCAAATCGATTTGCCCCATTTCCGCCGCGTGCAGCATTTTATTGAACTCCACACGCTTTCGAGTAGATGTTCCGGAGATGCCCTCGTCGGCATAGATGCCTTGCAGTTCCCAATCCGGCTGGCGCTCGATATAGTCATGGAAATAGCGCTGCTGGGCTTCAAATGAGTTCGCCTGATCCTCTTTATCAGTGGATACGCGGCAGTACGCCGCTACCTGTAACATAGAACCGCCTCCTTTGTGGGTATCATACGGCTCAAATCATGCCTTTGCAAATGTGCGAATACTGAAAGGTATTATTACTTTACAGAATTTGATTTGTTTGTTGTTCTTACCTGCTGCCCTAATTTTTGTACGCAGTCTTTGAACTGCGTTTCGTTGAGGATACCTTGCTGCTGCAAGGAGAGCAGGACGGCTCGCTGATATGCGAGAAGAAAGTCCTGCCCGATCTCATCTGCCGCTTGGTACTGTAACAGCTCCGGCTTGCTTGCCATCCTGCCCCCTCCCTTCTTTTGAGATTATGCGGAGAGGTCAGTGAACTTGTTTGCCGTTTTCCCAGAAGCGGTTTCCAGCCTGACGGAAACTCGATTTCTCATTCTTGGCACGCTCGCATTATTTACGGTCATGGCCTGCTTCCCCGAAAAAGAAATGCTCCGGCGGTCATTCAATTTTGTGAAAGATTGTTTCTGTTGAATTTCAACCTCCACAAAAATGATAGCAAGCGTTGACGGAGATTTCAATATGTGGTAAACTATTTACATTACAAATGATATACCACACGCCATGCGGAGTTGTGGTAACGAATGGAGGAAAAGCCTTGAGAGCTTTGTATTGCTTGAGTTTTGGCCGCAAAAAGGAATATGTAGAAACAGACCTCAAGCCCGTGGAATATCAGCTCGGAACCGCTCTCATCACCTTTTTGTCCACAGATTTTGACCGTTTGCGTGCCAAATTGCGGGAACGGCAAACGCCTATGATGGAAAATGCGGCAATTACTGAAGTCAAAAATGAACTGATTGCAGCACACCCTTTCTTGGAGCGATTTGTGCAGTCCTTATTTTTTGAAGAAAACCTATCTGATGCATTTGATAAACGGCTGTCAGGCTTTGAGAAACTGCAAAAAGAGTTTTCTGCTTTTGTTGATACCGTGCTTCTGTTAGATCGTTCTGACTTGAACGCCAAGCAGCGGTTGGCACTCTATATGAGCCGCGATTTCCAAATCGCCACAAAGATCGCCGGTCTAAACCAGAAAATGCGCGCAGAACGAAAGATGTATGTGGATGAACGCAATTATGATCCGGTCTTAATTGCAGACCGTATTACAGAGCCGCCGAAGTCCGTCCGTTTTGCCCGCATTGAGGGATCGGATGATTTAGGCGCAATGCTGCTGACGGAACTGTTGGAAATGGTCGAGCAAGGGATCGAATTGAAAAAGTGTGAATATTGTCATCGTTACTTTATCCCCTTTTCATCCAAGGCTCTTTACTGTGATCGGTTGGTCGGCAATACTGGAAAAAGCTGCAAAGAGCTTGCCATAAAGGAAAAACATGAAAAGAAAATTGCTGCCGATAATGGCTTAAAGCTCATTCGACAGCGAATTAAAACCTATGATATGCGCGTGCGCCGTACTCCGGCAATTTATACGGATGCTGAGTTTCAAACTTGGAAAGCACAGGCCGAGGATGCGCGAGATTGCTATGTGAACGGTGAATTGACCTATGAGGAACTGGATACACTCACGCAGCTCCCTAAGAAGAAAGGCGAAAAATAGACGAAAGAAATACGAAATTTTCATGTTTTCAACATAGCTCTTATGTGGTATGATAACAAAAATAATGACAGCTTTGAGGAGGATTTATCATGGACTATATTCTAAAGCAGTTCGATGAACCGCTTGTTAAATTCTCCGCGACAACGGATACCAGCGAACCGGAGATTCAAATTCTTTGGACAAATGAAGAAAAAGCGGCATTTCTGCCGCTTGATTTGACGCTTACGCCGGACGGAATGAGCCGTTGGCTTCGCCGCCGCACGATCCCGAAGAATCGTGCCTATGTTCATAATCTTTTGGCGAAATGCGGCTTAAACCTCAACCGTCCGCTTAGTATTATAAGTGTTTGTAAAGGGCTATCGCTTAACGATTGCTATTGGGTTGTTGAAGATGGCGATGCTATTCCTTTTGATAAAGTCAACCTCTATGACAACCCGTTCAGCAATGTTTTAGCCGAGCTAGCCTTTACGGGTTATGGCAGCAGTATTCGTCCCTCCCGGTTCTCCAGCCCGGAGTTTACCACCAACGGAATGCTCCGCAAATGCTGGCGTCGCGTCGGCGGCAAGGTTTATCTATACAAGGGCGGCACAGAGGGTGCGGCCAATACAGGCAACGAACCATATTCTGAGTTTTACGCCGCTCAAATCGCCGCTGCGATGGGCCTTCATGCAATTCCCTACGGCTTATCCCGTTGGAAAGGCGTTCTCTGCTCCACCTGCGAGCTTTTCACTAGCAAAGAGTATGCCTACCTTCCTGTCGGCCATCTCGTTTCTAAGGGCGGCATGGAGGCCGTTAAAGCATATTACGAAAAGCTGGGAACTGAGTTTGTCCATGCGCTGAACGAAATGCTGGTGTTTGACGCGGTGATCTGTAATGTAGACCGCCATTTTGGAAACTTTGGCGTGATGGTCGGTAATCGAACGAATACCATCGTCTCCCCTGCTCCCCTGTTTGACCACGGCAATTCCCTCTTTAACTTTGCGGGTGGGGACGCATGGACGGACGAGGCCGCGCTGGAGGAATATATCAAAACGCTGTACCCCAGCGTGTACGATGATTTTCTCGGCACAGCAGCAAGCGTCCTGACACCGGAGCTGCACGAAAAACTGCGGCATCTTCTGACATTCAAATTCAAGAAGCATTCCAGATATAATCTGCCTGAAAAGCGCCTGCGGATGATTGAGAAGCAGGTGCAGAAACGAGTTAAATTGCTGTTAACCATATGAAATGAAAGCAAGGCTGTTGGCTCATTTACCAACAGCCTTGCTCTTTTCTCATATACTACATTCCTACTATAAATGTGCTTGACCATGCCCTTAATAAGGCATCGTCGCGCCCCTTGCGGGGCGCGACAGTCTGACCATTCTGAGGGCGGCATCACGTTTATTTCAACCCATGCGCCCTTTGCAGGGCGCGACTCAGAGGCGATGACGGCGGCACAGACGCTTGAGCGATTTCAACCCAAGCGCCCCTTGCGGGGCGCGACGTTACCAAGTTACCGCCTAAAAGGTAACCTTCTTATTTCAATCCACGCGCCCCTTGCGGGGCGCGACATACATATCAGATAATTGGGACTCGCTTTACGACATTTCAATCCACGCGCCCCTTGCGGGGCGCGACGCCGGGGCCAGTATCATCATTAACCCCGCTTACTGATTTCAATCCACGCGCCCCTTGCGGGGCGCGACCGATAGGAAACTGCGTATCGCATATCAATTTATCAAATTTCAATCCACGCGCCCCTTGCGGGGCGCGACGTGACGATGGCGATGCGCTCTATGTCCGCTAAGATTTCAATCCACGCGCCCCTTGCGGGGCGCGACGGTAGTGGCCTTGCCCCTCGCCGGATCGTGGGAATTTCAATCCACGCGCCCCTTGCGGGGCGCGACCGTCAACTGGGCTCCCCGTTCCGGCGGCTACGACATTTCAATCCACGCGCCCCTTGCGGGGCGCGACTTCTGTCTCTGCCATATTAAATCACCTCGCTTATGGATTTCAATCCACGCGCCCCTTGCGGGGCGCGACGAGTTGCGATATCGCCCTCAGACTTTGCCATACATTTCAATCCACGCGCCCCTTGCGGGGCGCGACGTCCATCAATCTGGCTGATCGCGTCTTGGTACTTGATTTCAATCCACGCGCCCCTTGCGGGGCGCGACCGGCGGATGCAGTAGCTTTGATACTCATGCGGGATATTTCAATCCACGCGCCCCTTGCGGGGCGCGACCCGCCAGACCTCCCCCGCCGCCGCGTCTCCCGTATTTCAATCCACGCGCCCCTTGCGGGGCGCGACCTCTCTGATATACCGCGTGATGGGCACGATTAGGATTTCAATCCACGCGCCCCTTGCGGGGCGCGACGCCATGTGGTCTGGTGCGGCGGAAGAGGCCGGCATATTTCAATCCACGCGCCCCTTGCGGGGCGCGACTTAGCACACATGCATTATTGCCGTTCCAAATACATTTCAATCCACGCGCCCCTTGCGGGGCGCGACGGCCTACCAGCGGCCTGTGGAGACGGGGCGGATTATTTCAATCCACGCGCCCCTTGCGGGGCGCGACGCAAGCCATATCGCCTTCGATGGACGCAACTCGCATTTCAATCCACGCGCCCCTTGCGGGGCGCGACCGCTGGCAGAGGCCGCAAAGGCCCTGCCGGACGAATTTCAATCCACGCGCCCCTTGCGGGGCGCGACTCAGTCACTTCACTTTTCTTTGCCTCAATTTTTCATTTCAATCCACGCGCCCCTTGCGGGGCGCGACGACCCGGAGTTCTGCCGCCCTCCCGTTGCGGTTGGATTTCAATCCACGCGCCCCTTGCGGGGCGCGACGATATACTCCATTGCTTTTCCCTCCTATATCTGGTATTTCAATCCACGCGCCCCTTGCGGGGCGCGACGTCATATGGGATAAGCCTGGATTTTCTGGCCCTTATTTCAATCCACGCGCCCCTT
>NZ_DCJO01000039.1:0-7633 GCF_002320075.1 Intestinimonas sp. UBA1698
CTTTTTTATCTCCATATTTACTATTCTGCCGATACCTCTGCGAGTTTCGGCAGAATTTTTGCCTTTGTCAACAGGTCCAACTCTTGACGGCACCACCAGGCAAAACAACCGTTGTCCTTCCGCCGGCCTATTCCTGCGCATTTTTTACATTTTCGGACCCAATATCCACCAGTTTCTTTTGTAGTCAAAATATGACCTCTTTGGGCGTATTCGCCATCCACTGCGCCAGAGAGATGTCCGAGTAGTGGCTGGAATTGAACACTTCCAGATAAATCAGTGTCTCGTCCCCAGTGTTCTGGATATAGTGGAACCCTCCCACAGGCACATAGCCTACGTCCCCTGCCTGGTGGTTAAAGGTGCGGGCCTTGGGGCCGGGCATAAAGACAGTCCTGCGAGCCTTGCCCCCCACATAATACTGGAACTCATCGTTGTTGGTGTGCCAATGGATCTCTCCCGCATGGCCCCCGGCTCAATCTCCACCATTGCCATCGTCACTGTCTCACAGGCGGGGCAGAGCCGCGTGCTACACCCGTACATCCTCCAGCCGCTCTGCCGGCGGGGCGCAGGCGCCCTCCCGGCACAGGTAATAACGCGCCCCTGCCGCGGGGCAGGGGTACTCCGCCGTAAAGGGCGCCAGCACGGCCAGCCTGGCCCCGTTCTCCGGCGTCTTTACCAGGACGGTGAGGCCGGGTCGGGACCGCTTGCCCAGAAAGGCCACAAGCTCCGCCGGGATTTCCCGTGACGTGCAGACCAGCTCGGCGGTGGGCCAAAGCTCCTCCAGCAGCGCCAGGAGGGTAAAGCTATGCCCCGCCGGATTGTCTTGCGCCGCTCCCGCCAGGTATCGGAATTGAAGCTCCGCCGCCGTCCGCCAGCGGGTCTCTCCGGTCAGGCGCGCCAGCCGCGAGAGCACCAGCGCCGCCGCCGCATTTCCGGAGGGCATGGCGCCGTCGTAGGTCTCCTTGGTCCGGGTGATGAGCTGCTCCCCCTGTTTGGCATAGGGGTAAAAGCCGCCCCCCGCCTCGTCAAAAAAGTCCTCCAGCAGCCGCCGGGCCGTCCGCTCCGCCTCCTCGAAGCATTCGATCCGAAGGGTGGCCCCATAGAGCTCCAGCAGACCCCAGGCATAAAACGCATAGTCCTCCAGCTTGCCCAGGTGGGCGGCCTCCCCCTCCCGCCAGCGGGCCAGCAGGCCGCCGTCCGCGCCGGTCAGCTCCCGCCGGATGAACGCCGCCGCCCGCTGCGCGGCCTCCAGGTAACAGGGCTCCTCCAGAACCAGCCCCGCTCGGGCCAGGGCGGCGATCATCAGGCCATTCCAGGCGGTGAGGACCTTGTCGTCCCGGTGGAGCCGCGTCCGGCCCTGCCGGTAGCTGCGGACACGGGCCAGAAGGGCCCTCAAGTCCTCCGGCTCCGTCTCCCAGTCCGGTGTGTCGATGAGGTTTGGGATGCTTTTCCCTTCAAAATTCCCCCGGCCAGTCACCCCGAACCGGCGGCAGAAGAGCTCCGCTTCCGATCCCAGATGCCTTACCAGCTCTTCTGGCGTAAAGACGTAATACTTGCCCTCTACCCCCTCGCTGTCGGCGTCCTGGCCGCAGCAGAATCCGCCCTGAGGGTCTGTGAGCTCCGCCAGTACATAGTCCAGCGTGCGCCGGACCACAGTCCGGTAATAGGAGCGGCCGCTTTGCTGATACGCCTCCAGATAGGCCATTGCCAGCAGGGCGTTGTCGTAGAGCATCTTCTCAAAGTGGGGCACCAGCCACCGCCGGTCGGTGGAATACCGGGAAAAGCCGCCGCCCACATGGTCGAAGAGCCCGCCCCGGTACATATGCTCCAGGGTACTCTCCGCCATCTCCCGCGCCCCCACGTCTCCCGTCCGCCCGGCGTAGCAGAGCAGGAACAGAAGATTATGTGCAGCCGGGAACTTGGGGGCCTGGCCAAAGCCGCCCCACTGCCGGTCAAACATCCGGCGAAAGAGCGCCGCCCCGGACTCCACCAGCTCCCGTTTCGGTACGCCGGGCCGGGCCGCCTCCTCCCGCCGGAGAAATTCAGTCAGCGCATCCCCCGCCGCGAGCAGGGTCCCGCGGTCCTCCCGCCACAGCCGCGCCGCCTGGTCCAGCAGGGACAGCAGTTGCCGCCGGGGGAGATAGGTTCCCGCCCAGAAGGGCTTTTGCTCCGGAGTCAGCAGCACCGTGAGGGGCCAGCCGCCGGAGCCAGTCTGGGCAATACAGGCTGCCATATAGACCGCATCCACGTCCGGCCGCTCCTCCCGGTCCACCTTGATGGGGAGAAAGGCCCCGTTGACCGCCTCTGCCACCGCTTCGTCCTCAAACGATTCGTGCGCCATGACATGGCACCAGTGGCAGGTGGAGTATCCAATGCTCAGCAGCACCGGCTTATCCTCCCGGCGGGCCTCTTCGAAGGCGTCCGCTCCCCAGGGCCGCCAGTCCACGGGGTTTTCCGCGTGCTGGAGCAGGTATGGTGATTTTTCATATTGCAGTCGGTTCGGCATGGTGGTTTCTCTCCTTTACGTATTCAGGCGCAGAAACGTCCGGATGTTCTCTGTCTCTTCCTCCAGGTCTGCATGGAGCCGGCCCATGCGGTCGCAGAGGCCCAGCAGGGCGACCTCTTGGATGTCGGCATGGGCCTTCATCCCCGCTGCATCGCCAAAGGGCAGCCCCTTTGCCGCGAAGAGGACCTGCATGTGGGATCGGACCAGGGCGCAGACCCGGTCGATCATGGCTGGCTCCATGGAAAACCCGGACAAAAACCGCCGGGCCAGCTCTGCGCCAACCTTGTCATGGTCGTAGGAGGTGATTTTCCCCCTCCGGACCCGCGTCGTGTCCGGCTTGCCGATATCGTGGAGCAATGCCGCCCACATCAGCGCGGCGGGGCAGCGGCTCTCTGCCCGCCGCTTTGCCGCCTCGTCCACCACCAGCATGGTGTGGTTCCACACGTTCCCCTCCGGGTGGTGTACCGGAGACTGAGGCGTGTCCTTCAGCCGCCGCAGCACCGCAAACGCCGGGGGCGTCGGTTCGGCAAAGAGCCGTTCCAGTGCCACGCTGGGGCGGACATCCTCCATCAGGTGCCGTTCCACCGCCCGAAACAGCTCCTCTTCCGCCGCCGTATGACCGGCCGGCTCGTCTGCCTTCCGCACGCTGCCATCACCTCCCTGCTAGTATTGCGGATTTGGGCGGGGTTATGCCGGGGCATCCTCATTCTTCGCCCCCCTTCAAAAAGCATCAAAATGCGCATGGCTTCCAATCGCAAGCCATGCGCATTTTGAATGTCCTCACTGTCGGAAGAATCCCACCATCGGGTGAGTCAGGTCATAGATCAGCACACCCAGTAAAACTGCTACCAGCACACAGCACAAAAAGAACAGGCGATACAGCCACTTCTCCTTCCCCTCGATGGTCCTCTCATATAGCCGAATCAGATCCTCACCCGGCGGCGATGGCTCCCCGCCGCCCGGCGTCTGGATTCCGGCCAGCTCATCCAGCGACCCGCCCATGGCCATCACCATGTCGCATACGGTCTGAAAGCTGGGGTTATCGGTCTGACCGGCCATGATACGGTTGATCGTACCCACCGGCACCCCTGACAAATCCGATAATTGTTGGTTCGTTAACTTTCTTTGATCTTTCAGTTCTTTCAGCCGCGTCGAAAGCATTTTTTATCACCTGCGATTATCCATTTTATCACGGCCGTCGTCCTGATCGATGGCCGCCGTTCACATTGGCGTTTGACGGCTTGCGTCCCTTGCCTTACGATATTGCCACAGAGTTCCAACTACATTTTAACATTATTCTTTGTGCGATGTAAAGCACCAATCTCCACAACAAGATGGGAGCGTAAGACGATGACGAAGAGACGCCCGCTGAATGATTTGGGGCTATGGCTGCTGCCGGAGCTCAACCGGCGCAACATCCCGCAAAAGGCCTTTGCGCGCTTGCTGCACACCACGCCGCAGAATCTGACCGACCTGCTCCGGGGGAGGCGCTTCCACAGCCAGACCCTCTCCCAATGGCAGGCCCGCTGCCAGGGAGTGCTGGACATGCTGGACCGGCAGTCGCCCGATACCGCGGTCCCCACCGAATGCGGGGCGCGCTATCAGGCCATCTGCTCCACGGTGGAGGACGTCACACTGGGGACATACACAACCTATGGCCTTCAGTGTCTCTGTCACCAGTCGGACGCCTGGGTCCAGATCCGCGTCATCCGCGACATCTCCACCTACCGGGAGCCCGTCCTGCACCTGGCCAATCAGCTCAACGCCTGTCACCTGTCCCCCCTCCACTTCGAAGAGGTCGTGCTGGATCACATCGGCCGGTAGGTCGCCGGCCCCACAATGGAATACTCCCCCGTCAGCCTGTACTGTCCGCTACCCGGCGCAGCCACTCCGCACTGCCGGGGACCGGGGTACCTGCAAATATATGTTTATTTTGGAGGTATCAAGCATGGTCAAGTACATTCCCGAGCCGTTCCGCATTAAAATGGTGGAAAACATCAAAATGCTGACCCGAGAAGAGCGCTGTGACAAGATCCGGGAGGCGAGCTACAACCTGTTCCTCCTGAAGGGGGAGGATGTCTACATCGACACCCTGACGGACTCCGGCACCAACGCCATGAGTTCGGAGATGTGGTCGGGGCTCCTGCGGGGCGACGAGGCCTACGCCGGCGCGAAGAGCTACTACCGTTTTATCCAAGCCTGTCAGGACGTGTTCGGCTACGGCTTTTTCTGCCCGGTACACCAGGGCCGGGCGGCCGAAAAGGTCCTGTTTCCCAACCTTTTGCACCCAGGAACCTACGCCCTGGCCAACCTGTTTTTTGACACCACCCGCGGCCATGTGGTGCTCTCCGGTGCCCGAGCGCTGGAGTGCGTCTGCGAGGAAGCCAAGCACCCCGAGCTGGTCGCCCCCTTCAAGGGAAACATGGACACCGCGCTCATGGAGCAGACCATCCTGGAAAAGGGCCCGGAAAACATGGGGCTGGTGGTCATGACCCTGACCAACAACTCGGCCGGCGGGCAGCCCGTCTCCATGGCCAACCTGCGGGAGGTATCCCGGATCTGCCAAAAATACGGCATCCCGCTCTGCATCGACGCCGCCCGCTATGCAGAAAACGCCATGTTCATCAAGCAGCGGGAGGCGGGTTACGCCGACAAAAGCATCCCGGAGATCGTGCGGGAGTGCTTCAGCTACGCCGATATGTTCACCATGTCCGCCAAAAAGGATACGCTGGTCAATATGGGAGGTGTCATCGGCATCAAGGACCCGGACAGTCCCCTGATCCCCGGCATCAAGGCCAACTGCATCAGCTTCGAGGGGTTCTATACATACGGCGGCCTGAACGGGCGCGACCTGGAATGCCTTGCCGTGGGCCTGTACGAGGGCATGGACGAGAGCTACCTGACCTACCGGCTGGGCAGTATCGCCTACCTCGGCGGCCGCCTGGATGAGCTGGGCATCCCCTATCAGAAGCCGGCCGGCGGACACGGCATCTTCCTGGACGCCCAGAAGTTCTATCCGCAGATCCCGTGGTACGAGTTCCCCGGTCAGGTCCTGAGCGTGGAGCTCTACAAGGAGTGCGGCATCCGTGCCTGCGACATTGGTTCCTACATGATGGACCCGGACCCGGACACCGGGGAGGCGGTGCGTTCCATCAACGAATTCACCCGTCTTGCCATCCCCCGCCGGGTCTACACCCAGTCCCATTTCGATCTGGCGGTGGAGGCCATCCACAACGTCTGGCAGCGGCGCGAGGAATTGCAGCACGGTTACCGCATCGTGTGGGGTCCAAACGTGCTGCGCCACTTCCAGGCCACGCTGGCCCCCATTGATGCATGATCCTCCCCAGCTCCCCCCAGAAATCAGACGGGAAAGAATGAGGTGTTTTCATGGGAGAAGCAAGCAAGACCCGTACCCCAGACCGGGCACAGTGGGGCGACCGCTGGGGATTCATCTTGGCCTGCATCGGCTCCGCCGTGGGCATGGCCAACGTCTGGGCCTTTCCTTACCGGGCCGCCAAATACGGCGGCGGCGCGTTCCTGGTCGCCTATTTTACCATCGCGCTGTTCCTGGGTCTGATCGGCGTGTCCGGCGAGATCGCCTTTGGCCGCTGGGGGCGGACCGGCCCTTTGGGCACCTTCCGCAAGGCCCTGACCTGGCATAATCTGCCGCTGAAAAGCATCGGCATCATTCCCGTGGCGGGCTCTCTGGCCATTGGCATCGGATATGCCGTAGTCATGGCGTGGGTCTTGCGCTATACCGCCGGGTCGGTCACCGGATCGATGCTGTCCGGTGATACCGGCGCCTACTTTGGCGCCATCGTGGGCGACTTTGGCAGCATCGGCTGGCACATGCTGGCCCTGGCCATTACCTTTGTCGTCATGATCGCCGGCATCAACAGCGGAATCGAGCGCATCAACAAGTTTATGATGCCCCTGTTTTTTCTTCTCTTCCTCATCATGGCCATCCGGGTGGCTTTCCTTCCGGGCGCCGCCGACGGCTACCGCTATCTGTTTATCCCCCAGTGGGAATACCTGCTCAAAGCCGACACCTGGGTGTATGCCCTGGGACAGTGCTTCTTCTCCCTGTCCCTGGCCGGCTCCGGCACAGTGGTATACGGCTCCTACCTGAACGATGGGGAAGACTGCATCGTCTGCGCCCGACGCATCGCCATTTTTGACACTCTCGCCGCCATCCTGGCCTCCATGGTGGTTATCCCCGCCGTATTTGCCTTCGGACTGGACCCCTCCTCCGGGCCGCCCCTGATGTTCATCACCATGCCCGCCATCTTCCAGAGCATTCTGGGCGGGCGGCTGATTTCCGTGATCTTCTTCATCGCCATCCTCTTTGCCGGCCTCACCTCCATCGTCAACCTGTTTGAAACGCCCATTGAGGCCCTGCAAAACCGCTTCCAGCTCTCGCGGGTAAAGGCCAGCCTGATCGTCACCGGTGCCGCGGCCGCCGTCGGCGTCTTTATTGAAAACGGCGACGTGGTCAGCGCCTGGATGGACGCTGTCTCCATCTACATCATCCCCATCGGCGCATTGATCTCCGCGGTACTGCTCTTCTGGGTCATGGGCAGCGACTTTGTCCGCTCGGAAATGGGCAAGGGTCGGGCTTCGCGGCCTGGACAGTGGGTGACCTATCTGGGCAAGTATGTATTTTGTCTGGTCACGCTGGCCGTCATCATCCTGGGCATCGCCAAAGGGGGGATCTGAGCCGCTTTTCCCGCCGGCATCCGCAAACTGACAGCGGGGCCTCACCGTACGGTGAGGCCCCGCTGTCAGTTGATCCGCCGAACTCAACAGGCCGGAACATGGTCTGTGCGGTTGCTTGGGTCTCTCTCTTCACCCGGCCGGACTGCTGGCGCCCACACTCCTGCCGGACATCCTCCCGCCGCAAGCCCTCAGCACAGAGGTGAAACCACATGGAAGCCTTGGATGCGGGCCGCCTCAGGTGGAGATATCCTCCCGGTCTCCATCCATACCAGGACCGGCTGACCGCGCCAAGTCCGCCGCATCACGGTCCCGCCTTTTACCTCCCATGTGGGAGCATTTCTGCCGATTTTGGATCAGATGACCGCCGAACCGGCAAGCCGTTAGAGTTCCTCCTCTGCTATGGTGGCCAGCACG
>NZ_DCJO01000043.1:0-3737 GCF_002320075.1 Intestinimonas sp. UBA1698
TTCTTGACCATCTGGCCACCCACGGAACCGGCCTCACGGGAGGTCAGGTCACCGTTATAGCCCTGCTTCAGGTTCACGCCGACTTCCTGAGCGGCCTCCATCTTAAACTTGTTCAGGGCCTCGCGGGCGCTGGGCACGACAGGCTGATTGGAATTGTTGGAACTGGACATAATTCGCATCTCCTTTTTTGTGTGTTTGTTGGATTGGGAATCCAGACATATCTTTGCCCCAGCGAAGTTTTATATGTGCGCCAGTTTTTGCTGATTCAGGTCAATTTGACCACAGTAACACGGCCATGCAAGTCAATGGATGGAGCGCTGGATGACAATCTGAAGGCGCTTCATTTTTTTATAGAGCAGGCTCCGCTCCACACCCAGCTCCTCGGCCGCTGCCTTGACATTTTGGCCGTTCCGGCACAGCGCTTCCCGGATGACGGCGGATTCATAGGCGTCCATGGTGTCGGCCAGGCGGCTGCTCTGACGGCGAAGGCCGGGATCATATTTGTGAAGCGCGGTGATTTTGGCGGGCAGATCGGCGGGTTCCACCATCAGGTTGTCGCAGGAGGCGTAGGCGCCGGTGATGACGTTTTGCAGCTCTCGGACATTGCCGGGCCAGTTGTATTGCCGCAGGCAGCACTTGACCGGGTCGGAGAGGATGATCTTCGTTTTATACTTTTTGTTTAATTCATCCAGATAATAGTTGGCGTGGAGCAGGATGTCCCCTGGTCGCTCCCGCAGGGGTACGGTCTCCATGTTGATGACGGCCAGACGGTAATACAGGTCCTCCCGAAAGGAGCCTTCTGCCATCATTTGGGGAAGGTCCTGGCGCGTGGCGGAAATGACACGCACGTCCACCGGCATGGGAGCGCCGCCGCCCACCTTCTCAATTTCCCGCTCCTGGAGGGCCCGAAGGATTTTGACCTGGAGCGGAAGCGGCATATCCCCGATCTCGTCTAAAAAAAGCGTTCCGTGATTGGCAAGCTGAAATTTCCCGGGTTTTCCACCCTTTTTGGCCCCGGTAAAGGCCCCTTCTTCATAGCCGAAGAGCTCCGATTCCAGCAGATTATCCGGGATGGCGCCGCAGTTGACGCAGATGAAGGGACCGTCCCGCCGGGGGCTTTCGGCGTGGATGGCCTTGGCCAGCACCTCCTTGCCGGTGCCGGTTTCCCCGGTAATGAGCACTGAAAAGTCGGTCTGCGCGATGCGGGTGCCCGTCCGCTTTAGCTCCAGCAGCTTGGGGTCCTTGCCGATGAGATGCTCAAAGCCGCCGCTGCCGGAGGTGCTCTTGGAATATTCCTCTCTGTAATATTTCAGCTCCAGATCCAGGATCTCCTTGGCGGTATCCATGGCCCGCTGCCGGAATTTCATGTGTGCCGCCGCACCCAGAAGGGTGCTGTCCTCGTCGAAGAAGCAGAAGCGGTTGGCCACGGCATAATTCTCCGACTGATCCCGGGTCTCGCCGGCACAGTAGGGCTGAATATAGACGCCGTTGCTGCCGTCCCCACGATGCCTGCGGGCGAGAACGTCGTACATGGAGGTGGTGGTGATGACCTGCCCGATGGGCTTCCCAATCACGTCCTCCTGCCGCTTGGCCAGAAAGTCACAGTAGTTTTGGTTGATATCCGTGATGATGCCGTCCTTATCCACCACGATGAAGCCGTCCTCGGTCTTGTCCAGAAACTCCTCAAAAATCAGCCGGTACCGATGATCCTCCGTCATGCCGGCAGCCCCCTTTCCGCGCGATGCTGTTTGCGCCATTATAAAGCAGGCCTGCGGCAAAATGCAAGTCCCTCCCGGCCGGTCCGCCGTGGGAGCCAAAGGGTTGGGTGAGGAAAAAATGACACATAACCGCCGGAGAGACACATGAATTTGCCCCCATTTGGCGGGACCAGAGAGGAGGCTGAGAAAAAGGAACGGCCTTGGGGCGCAATGACTTCGGGGGACGCTCCGGTCCCTTTTGCGGTCAGAAAGAAAAACTTGGCACAAAATTAGCTGATATAAAAACCGGAAACAAAAAGTGTTGGCCGACACGAAGAGCCGTTCGGGCGCAAAGGCGCGACGAACGGAGCCAGTCCACCGCAGATACCGTGAAGCGCCGCCTCAAGGGCGGCAGAATGGAGGAATTTGTATGCCGAAAGTGATTACCAGTCGGGAAGCCGCTGCTTTGGTACAGGACAATATGACCGTGGCTGTGGGCGGATTCATTACCTACGGCGTGCCCGAGGACTGCCTCGTGTCCCTGCAAAAACGCTACGTGGAGACCAGCAGCCCCAAGGACCTGACCCTGCTGCACATCGCGGCAGTGGGCGACGGCGCCCAGGGCGGGGCCAACCACTTTGGGGAGCCGGGCCTGTGCAAGCGTATGATCTGTGCCCACATTGGCCTGGAGCCCCGACTCAACGCCCTGGCGGTCTCCAACCAGATCGAGGCGTTTCTGATCCCCCAGGGCGTGGCCTCCCACCTGACCCGGGCCATCGCCGGGAAAAAGCCGGGCGTGCTGACCCATGTGGGCCTCAAGACCTTCTGCGATCCCCGGCTGGAGGGCTGCAAGGCCAATCAGGCCGCACGAGACGGCGGACACGAGGTGGTGGAACTGGTCCACATTGGGGAGAAGGACTGCCTGCTCTACAAGTCCATGCCCATCGACGTCTGCTTTGTCAAGGGCGTGCTGGCCGACGAGAACGGCAACATCTCCCTGAAGGGGGAGGCCAATATTACCGAGCAGCTAGAGCTGGCGGCGGCCGCCCATAACAGCGGGGGCATCGTGGTGGTGGAGGTGGAAAAGCTGGTCCAGGCCGGCACGATCCCCGCCAACGAGGTGGCCATCCACGGCTTCATGGTGGACTATGTGGTGGTGGGCGATCCGGCCTATACCCGCCAGTGCCTGGCCTACGAGGGCTACCGGGCCGAGATGTGCGGCGCACTGAAGATCCCAGTCAGTGAGGTGGCGCCCGCCCCCTTTGACGTGCGCAAGCTCATCGCCCGCCGCTGTGCCTTTGAGATCCAGGCCGGCCAGTTGGTGAACCTGGGCCTGGGCGTGCCCGATCTGGTGGGCAAGATTCTGGCCGAGGAGGGCTGCTCCGATGCCATCACCTTGTCCATCGAGTCCGGCGTTCTGGGCGGCGTCACCCTGGGCGGTACCCTGCTGGGCGGCACCATCAACCCGGAGTCCATCTACAAGATGCCCGACATCTTTGATATTTACGACGGCGGCGGCATCGATGCCGGATTCCTGGGCGCGGCGGAAATCGACGCCATGGGCAATGTCAACGTATCTAAGTTTGCCGGACGGGTAGTGGGGCCCGGCGGCTTTATCAACATCACCCAGAACGCTAAGAAGGTGTGCTTCGCCGGAACCTTCACCGCTGGAAAGATGCAGATCGAGATCCGGGACGGCAAGCTGGATATCGTGAAGGACGGCGGCAGCATCAAGTTCAAAAAGGCGCTGGAGCAGGTCACCTACTCCGGCGAGTACGCCGCCGAGGCGGGCCAAGAAGCCCTTTACGTCACCGAGCGGGCCGTTTTCAAGCTGACGCCCAAGGGCATCATGCTCACTGAGATCGCCCCGGGCGTGGACCTGCAGCGCGACATTCTGGACAAGATGGAGTTTAGACCCCTCATCGCCGAGGAAGTGAAGGAGATGGATTCCCGCATCTTCCGCGACGAGAAGATGGGCCTGACCCTGTAACCACCCAAAGGAGGAATCACGATGCAATTTACCGAAGATCAACAGATGAT
>NZ_DCJO01000042.1:0-80880 GCF_002320075.1 Intestinimonas sp. UBA1698
GGGTGAAAATCCCGATCGGCGGTAAAGTCCGCGACTCGTTCTCCGAACGACCGACCCGGTGGAACTCCGGGACCGACAGTGACGCATCCCATTGGATGCGAAGTCTGGATGGAAGAAGATGTGTTAAGAAACGCGCACCTTTCCCATGTTTTTAACACCTGGAAGACATTGATGCCTTTCGGGTGTTTTCCATTACATGGGGCGCAGCGGAATCCTGCGTCTGAAAAGGAGTGCTCTTTATGAATCCCCGCACCAAGCAGCTCACCGTACTGGCCATGCTCACCGCCATCGGCGCCGTTCTCATCACGCTGGTCCACTTCCCCCTGTTCCCCTCCGCCGCCTTTCTCCAGTATGACCCCGCCGACGTGCCTATTTTGATCGGCGCCTTTGCCTACGGTCCGGTAGCCGGCGTCATCATCACCGTGCTCGCTTCCTTTATCCAGGCCTTCTTCCTGGGCGGCGACGGCGTCTATGGTTTCCTCATGCACGTTATCGCCACCAGCGCCCTGGTACTGGTCTCCGCCACCATTTACCGCTTCAAGCACACCCGTGCCGGCGCCGTCGTCGGCCTGTGCTGCGGCACGCTGACCATGGGCCTTGTGATGATGGTCGCCAACCACTTTATCACCCCCATGTTCATGGGTGCTCCCACCGAAGTGGTAGACGCCATGCTTCTGCCCGTTATCCTCCCCTTTAACCTGCTCAAGGCAGGCATCAATTCCTGTATCACCTTTGTGGTCTACAAGGCCGTTTCCCGCCACATCGTCCACGGCGAGCCCAGAAAGGACGTCTCCAAGCCCGAGGCGGAAAACATCTGATCCCTCAGTCTGAAAACGCCCCGACCGTCTCAACGGCCGTCGGGGCGTTTTTTGTTTGTCTTGACAGCGCCATCCCGGAAGCTTATAATATCAACAGTCGATATCGAAGCTCGATATAAGGAGGACATGTGATGTCCAAAAGACCTCTGGAGGCGCTGACCGAGACGATGTTCTACGTGCTCATGTCCTTTCGGAAGCGGGATTTATGCGGCGCCGAGATTGCGGACTTCGTGGAGCGCAAAACCTGCGGCCGGGTCCGGCTGGGACCCGGGACCCTCTACACCATCCTGGCCAAATTTGAAGAGGAGCAGCTCATCCGTGAGGTCAACGTTCTGGGTCGGAAACGGACTTACCGTCTGACGGACAAGGGCCGCGCCCTGTACGGCGACGAACTGGAGCGGCTCAGGGCCTGTATCGCCGACGCGGAAAGCGAGGAGGGGGAGACATGAAGCTGGTGCGCAAGCTGGTCCCCGTGGACTTTCTGGACATGCACGGCATTGAGAACTGGCTGGAGGACATGGCCGCCAAAGGGCTTTTCTTCACCGGAATGGGCTCCTGCTTTGCCCGGTTCCGCCGGGGCAGGCCCATGCCCATCCGCTACCACGCCGAACCCAGCGGCTCTGTCCCGGCTTCGCTGGCCCGGGAGCAGGTGGACTACAGCGCCGGGCGGGGGTGGCACTATGCCGGCCCCTTTGGCCAGGCCTTTGCCGTCTACTGGGCCGATGACCCGGAGACCGAGGAATTTCACACCGATCCGGTGGCCCAGAGCTACGCGCTGGAGCATCTGAGCAGGCGGCTGACCCGCTCCGGGCTGGTGTGCGTTCTGGCGGCGCTCGTCATGGCGGCCCTCTTTCTCTGGGCGGCGGCGGACAGCGCCTTCGGCCCGGTCCAGCGGCTGGTCGAGAGCAATTCTCTCTACACCCCCCTTGCCGCCCTGCTCTGCCTGGCGTTCCTCCTCTACTATCTCCGGCAGGTCCTGGGTATCCGCCGTCTGCGGCGGCAGCTCAGCGAGGGCATCCCAGCCCCCACCGGGCGGGGCTGGAAGCGGACCGGCCTGATCTGTCAGCTCTATACCCTCCTGATGACGCTGGGCGCCGTCGCCTCCATCGCCAGCGGGGTCTACTTTTTCACTGCGGGCCGGTGGGCGTCCGAGCTGGCCGGTCTTGCCCGGCCCGCCCCGCTGCTCTCCCTGGCGGAGCTGGAGGGCGTTGCGACTTACCTCCCAGAGCCCTTTTCCTATCCCGGCTATGAAGGCCCCGACCGGGATAACTACGTGCGCTATGAGTGGTACCCCCTCTCCCAGCACTATGAGGTGAGGCAGCGCGGAACCATACCCGGCGCCGGGAATGCGTGCCACCTGCGCATGGACTGGTACGACCTGGCCCTTCCCTTCCTGGCCTCTCCCCTGCTGGACGACCTGTTTGACTACCACACCTGGAAAACCGAATATGAACCGGAGCGCTACCAGGTAAAGGAGCTGACCGCCCCCGGCTTCGACCGGCTGGCGCTGGTGACCGACACAGACTACGGCGGGCAGCAGCTTTTCGCCTGCGCCGGGGACCGTGTGATCTATCTGGACTACAATGGGACCCAGGATCTAGCGGAGCACTTGGAGCAAATCGCCCAGCTTTTGGCGTGGGAACCCGGCCCATAAATATCGAACATTCGTTTGACATTTTGAGGCTGCCGTCGTATACTGGCAGGCAGGAGGTGACCGATGTGGAGCGCACGATCTTACACTGCGATCTGAACAGCTTTTACGCCTCGGTGGAGCTGCTGGAGCGGCCCGAACTCCGGTCGGCGCCGGTGGCGGTGTGCGGCGATCCGGAGAGCCGCCACGGCATCATCCTGGCCAAAAACGAGGCGGCCAAAAAATTTCAGGTCAAGACGGCAGAGACCATCTGGCAGGCCCGCCGCAAGTGCCCGGACCTGGTGCTTCTGCCCGCACACCACGACAAGTACCGGCACTGGTCCAGGGTCATCAACGCCATCTACGAGCGGTACACCGATCTGGTGGAGCCCTTCAGCATCGACGAAAGCTGGCTGGATATCACCGGCTCCATGCACCTCTTCGGCGGGGACGGCAAGGCCATTGCCGACCGGCTGCGCCGGGAGGTGCGCGAGGAGACGGGGCTCACCATCTCGGTGGGGGTATCCTTCAACAAGGTCTTTGCCAAGCTGGGCAGCGACCTGAAAAAGCCGGACGCCACCACCGTCATCACCCGAGAGAACTTTCGTGACAAGGTGTGGCCTCTGCCGGTGACCGATCTGCTCTTCGTGGGGCGGGCCTCCTCCCAGGTCCTGGGCCAGTATGGCGTCCGGACCATCGGGGATCTGGCCGCCTTTGGCCGGGAGCCGCTGACAGAGCTGCTCGGGAAGATGGGCGGGCAGCTTTATGACTACGCCGCCGGACTGGAGCACAGCCCCGTGGTCCCCGCCAGGGCGCTGCCGCCTCCCAAATCCATCGGCAACTCCATCACTTTCCGCCGGAATCTGGTGGGCCCGGAGGACATCCGCACCGGGGTGGCCCTGCTCTCCGACAGTGTGGCCGCCCGGCTGCGCAAGCACGCCATGCGCTGCGCCACCGTACAGGTGACCATACGGGACCCCGATTTCCGGAACATCTGTCGCCAAAAACGGCTGGATATCCCCATCTGCACCTCCACCGAGCTGAGCCGCGCCGCAATGGAGCTCATCCGGGAATCCTGGAATATGAACGCCCCCATCCGCCTGCTGGCCATCACCGGGCAGAATCTGGTCCCCGAGGACCAGGCGGCGGAGCAGATGGATCTCTTCCTGGCCCAGACCGCCCCCCGGCGGGAGCGCCGGGAACAGTTGGAACGCGCCGTGGACGGAATCCGCGGCAAGTTCGGCAAGGGCGCCATCGTCCCCGCCGCTGTGGTGGGTGAGGACATCGACCGCCCCGCCGACCACGCCGGGTCCATTCCTCCCGGCGGCCGAAAGCTGGAATAACCTCCGCCCCCTCCCTCGTACATTGTGGGAGGGGGTGTCCGATTTGACCGTTTCCTTTTTTGCCTACCTGTCCCGGCTCTCCGACCCCGGACTGCTGACCGCATCGGTCCTGACCCTGGCTGTCATCCTGGTCAACGGGTGGACCGACGCGCCCAACGCCATCGCCACCGCCGTCTCTACCGGGGCCCTCCCCTTCCGGCGTGCGGTCCGGCTGGCCGCCGTGTGCAACCTGCTGGGGGTGGTGTGCATGACGTGCCTCAACGCCTCGGTGGCCGAGACCATCTACACCATCGCCGACTTCGGCCCGGACACCGGCGATGCCCTCACCGCCCTGTGCGCCGCCCTGCTGGCCATCGTCCTGTGGGCTACGGCGGCCTGGCGGTTTGGCATTCCCACCAGCGAGAGCCACGCGCTGGTGGCGGGCGTCACCGGGGCCGCCGCGGCCCTTCAGGGCGGCCTGTCCAACGTTCAGCCGGCCGCCTGGGCAAAAGTGCTTCTGGGGCTGCTCCTCTCTGTGGGCCTGGGCTTTCTCCTGGGACGGCGCTGCGCGGGGCTGGTCCGGCGGCTGTTCCCCCTCGGGCACAGTACCGACCGCCTGTTCCGGCGGCTTCAGGTACCGGGCGCCGCCGCCATGGCCTTTCTCCACGGGGCACAGGACGGGCAGAAATTCATGGGGGTCTTTCTGCTCTCCGCCGCTCTGGCCCAGGGCCGCCGGGACACCGAGACTTTCCTTATCCCCCTGTGGCTCATGGTGCTGTGCGCCCTGTGCATGGCCGCCGGCACCTCCATCGGCGGCCGGCGCATCATCGACACTGTGGGGCGCGACATGGTCCCTCTGGGGCCCCGGCAGGGCTTCTCCGCCGACCTGGCCGGAGCCCTCTGCCTGCTGCTGTGCACGCTGCTGGGCCTTCCGGTCTCCACCACTCACGCCAAAACCGCGGCCATTCTGGGCGTTGGGGCGGCCGAGGACCGGACCTCCGTGGACCGACGGGTGGCCCGCTCCATCCTCATCACCTGGCTGTTTACCTTTCCCGGCTGCGGCCTCATCGGCTTCTGTGCCGCCCGTTTTCTGCTCTGGCTGCGGTAACCGCCCTTTTTTGCACTTTCCTCTTCCATTGCCTTCAATTTCGCGCTATAATATTGTGTAATTGATTTTTACCATTGGAGGCAAAGTCATGGAAAGATTAGTCGGTACCGTGTCTCGGGGCATCCGTGCGCCCATCATCCGGGAGGGCGACGACATCGCCCAGATCGTGGTGGACAGCGTGGTCGCCGCCGCCCAGCAGACCCCCTTCGAGCTGTATGACAAGGATGTCATCGCCGTGACCGAGGCCGTGGTGGCCCGGGCTCAGGGCAACTATGCCACGGTGGAGCAGATCGCCGCCGACGTAAAGGCCAAATTCGGCGGCCACACGGTGGGCGTGGTCTTCCCCATCCTCAGCCGCAACCGTTTTGCCATCTGCCTGCGGGGCATCGCCATGGGCGCGAAAAAGATCGTGCTGATGCTCTCCTACCCCTCCGACGAGGTGGGCAACCACCTGATCGACATGGACCTGGTGGACGAAAAGGGCGTGGACCCCTACCGGGACGTGCTGTCCGAGGCCAGGTACCGGGAGCTCTTCGGCTATACCAAGCACGTCTTTACCGGCGTGGACTATATCGAATATTACAAGGAACTCATCACCGGCTGCGGCTGCGAGGTAGAGGTGGTGCTGGCCAACGACTGCCGGGCTATCCTCCCCTACGCGAAGCATGTGCTGTGCTGCGACATCCACACCCGTGAGCGCTCCAAGCGGCTGCTGAAAAAAGCGGGGGCCGAGCTGGTGCTCGGTCTGGACGAGCTGATGACCGCCAGCGTGAACGGCAGCGGCTATAACGAGCGCTACGGCCTGCTGGGCAGCAATAAGGCCACCGAGGACAAGGTCAAGCTGTTTCCCCGCAACTGCCAGCCCGTGGTGGAGCGGATTCAGAAGGGCGTCCAGGCCAAGACCGGCAAGCACGTGGAGGTCATGGTCTACGGCGACGGCGCGTTTAAGGACCCGGTGGGCAAGATCTGGGAGTTGGCCGACCCGGTAGTCTCCCCCGCATACACCTCCGGTCTGGAGGGCCAGCCCAACGAGGTGAAGCTCAAGTATCTGGCCGACAATGACTTTGCCGACCTCTCCGGCGACGCCCTCAAGGAGGCGATCTCCGATTATATCCGCCACAAGGACAGCGACCTCACCGGCCAGATGGTCTCTCAGGGCACTACGCCCCGGCGGCTCACCGACCTGATCGGTTCCCTGTGCGACCTGACCTCCGGCAGCGGCGACAAGGGCACTCCCATCGTGCTGGTCCAGGGCTACTTTGACAACTATACCAAATAAACAAGTCTGCAACCGAAAAGGCTCCGGGTCCTACAGGACCCGGAGCCTTTGTTCACGTTCCCTCTCACTCCCAGGCGGCCAGCGCGCTGTCCAGCAGGCCAACCAGCTCTAAAACGCTGCGGAATCGGGCCTCCTCCGCCCGCTCCAGCCACGTCAGGCTGCCCTGCCAACTGGCGTTCTGACGAAACAAAACGCTCAACTGGAACGTGGCAAGGGGCTTCTGCTCCCCCAGCGCCTCCGGCGCCGGTCGTGGGGCCCCGGCCGCCACCCTCTGCTCCGGCTGATCGAACGCACGGCCCTCCATGCTGCGCTGCGGAAAATCCAGCGCATCGAGCAGCCCCTCCATCCGGATCAGGAGCTGAGTCAGGTTGTCAAAATACGGCTCTTCTTCAAAATAGGGATTCTGCAGCGTCCCCCGTATCTCTTTGTTACGATAGGAGTACACCCGAATCAAGCTGCGCTTCATCTCATAGGGGACAAACCGGCTCTGACCCTGGGGCATCCGAGACCACCTTCCGTTTCCTCATTGTCTTCACAATTGGCGTCTTTAGTATAGCATCCGGCGGTTCTTCTTTGGTTACAACTGCACATTTTTGGGGACATGTCTTGCCTCGCGACTCTTACTGTGTTAGAATTTATGTGGGATTTCTGACGCTGCTGCTGGAAAGCGACCCACGCCCGGCTGTGTCTGCGTTGCTCCGCTATCGTGCGGTGCAGATTGGTTTGGAAGGAGGTGGTCCCGTGGGCACGGCAGATACGCTGCACATCTCTATGTTCGGAAGCTTTACCATGACCCGCCGCGTGGCGGGCGAGGCCCTTGTGGTGACGGACCAATCCAGTTCCTCCAAAAAGCTGTGGACCTTTTTGGAGTATCTCATTGCTTTCCGCTCCAAGGTGGTCTCCCAAGACGAGATCATCGACGTGCTGTGGGGGGATTCGGACATCGACAATCCGGTCAACACGCTAAAAACCCTTCTCCACCGGGCCAGACATACCGTGGAGGCCCTGGGCTTTGAAAATGGGAAGGAGATCCTCCTCTACCGGCGGGGTACTTACCGTTGGAACCATGACCTGGACATCGCCGTAGATACCGAGCAGTTCGAATCGCTCTGCGAGGCCGCCACCCGGCCGGGACCGGATCGGCTGGGGCACATGCTGGCCGCCGCCGCCCTGTACCGGGGAGATTTCCTCCCAAAGGCTTCCCACGAGCCCTGGGCTGTCTCCCTGCGGGTGTACTACCATGCCAAGTTCCTCAAGCTCTGTACCGAGGCCGCCGGGCTTCTGGACGCTGAGGGCCGCTATGCCGAAACGGTGGACCTGTGCCGCCGTGCCATCCTGGTGGACCCCTATGACGAAGGGACGCACCTGCACCTCATGCAGGCCATGATCGCCACTGGCGCGCAGCAGACCGCTATCCAGCACTACCGCTATGTCACCCAACTTTTTATGGAACAGCTTGGCGCCAGTCCCTCGGCGGAGCTGACCGCGCTCTACCGTGAGCTGGTCCGGTCCACCCAAAGCGTGGAGATGGACCTCCGCGTAGTCCGGGAGACCCTCTGCGAGGTCCGGCCGAACCCGGGCCCCTACTACTGCGAATACGCCATCTTTCAGGATGTGTACCGTCTGTCGGCCCGCACTGCCGCCCGCACCGGGCAGGTGGTGCAGCTTGCCATGCTCTCAGTGCTGGACGCCCGTGGAAAACCCCTCACAACCCGGCAGATCGGCGTCAGCATGGGCCGCGTACGGGAGGTCATCCATTCCGGCCTCCGTCAGGGGGATGCCTATACCCGCTTCAGCGCCACCCAGTATCTGCTCCTGCTTCCCTGCGCCAGCTACGAAAACGGAGGAAAGGTCCTGGATCGTCTGGTCACCAGCTTCCGGCGGATCTACCCCCAAATGCGCGTCCTGCTCCAGTACAGCGTCCTGCCCCTTATGCCTCTGATGTGATGCGGGCGAAGTATCCTGCTCGAAATCCGAACGCCCCCCGGCAAAGCCGGGGGCCGCTCTGATTTCTTCCGCCGTCTTTAATCGCCGTTGACCAGGGCATTCAGCACCTTGGCCGCCACGCCGCCTGCGGCCTCCGCGCCGCTGCCGCCGTTTTCCACCAGCACCACGAAGGCATAGGGGGCGTCCTCATTGCGTAGGAACCCGGCAAACCAGGCGTTGGGCGCCTTCCCGCCTCCCACCTCGCCAGTGCCGGACTTGGCGCAGAGGTCCATGTTGGGGAACCGGCCGCTGCCATAGGTCTCGGCGACGTTCCGTGCCATCATGTCGGCCAGCAGCTCCGCCGTGTCCGCCTCCACCAGCCGCCCGGTCCGGTGCCGGACATACAGGGACACCCGGAAATCCAGCGGCGTCACCGTCTGAAGAATGAGTTGGGGGACGGCGGCCTTCCCGCCGCTGGCGATGGCGCCCATATACACCATCAGGGCGCAGGGATTCACCAGGTCGTTGTACTGCCCCACTCCCGCCCAGCCGAGCTGATTTGCCGTAGCTCCGGAAAACTGGAACCTCCCCTTGGCCGTGGACAGTCCATTGATGCGGTAGCTCCCGGTGAGTCCCGCCTTCCGGGTGTAGGCTTCCATCACCTCCGGGCCCAGCTCCGCCGCCAGTTGGGCAAACACCCCATTGCAGGAGCTGGCCAGCGCTCCGTAGATATCCAGCTCCCCGTGAGCGCCGGGACAGGTCACCGCCTCCCCGCCCACCAGGGTAGAGCCGGTGCAGGTAAAGGTCCGGCTCATCAGGTCGGGCATGTGCTCAACGGCCGCAGCCAGGGTGACCGTTTTGAACACCGAGCCGGGCACGAAGGTGCCGGAGAGGAAGCGGTTCAGATACACGCCCTCATAGCGCTCGTCCCCCTCCTGGATCTCCGGCGGGTCTGCCGGGTCATAGGAGGGGTTGGAGACCATGCAGAGGATCTCCCCTGTCTTATAGTTGTAGACCCCCACCGCCCCCTTCCGTCCGTTGAGGGCATGATAGGCCACATAGTTGAGGTGGGCGTCCAGGGTCAGATACAGATCGTTCCCCTCTCCAAAGGGGCTGTAAGCGCCGGTAAGGAGATTGTAGCCGGACAGCTTGTCGCCGAAGGCCACCAGCGCCCCGGTGCCGATCTTTCCCTGGGCGTCCCCCACCGCGTGGAGGGTGGCCTTGCGGACGGTGGGGTTGGCGTAATAGGCCCGGTTCCCCTCCGCGTCCACCCAGGAGAGCAGATCCCCGTCCCGGTCCAGCACCCGCCCCACCGCAAGCTGGCCCTTGCTGTTGTAGATGTGTCGATTGAAGGCCGAGGCCGCCCAGGCCCCCCCGCTGCGGAGCTCCCGGAAGGTAAAGATCCCCAGGCCCAGCACCAGGGCCGCCGCCAGAAGCAGACACAGCCCCGCCCGTCTTTCGATGCGCTTCATGCCGTCCCCTCCTGCTCCGCCGAATCAGGCGTCTGCCGCTCCGGGGCCTTGCGGGCCCTTCTGGAGGGCAGGCGTATGGCAAAGCTGGCATTCTGCCGGGTGTCCGTGGCCTTGAGAAAGGCCAGCAGCCCCCAGGAGGCCACCATGGCAGAGCCGCCGTTGGAGACAAAGGGGAAGGTCACACCCGTGAAGGGCAGCAGATCCACCGACCCGAAGACGTTGAGGCAGGTCTGAAACACCATCAGGGAGGCGGCGGCGCAGGCGGCGATGGTGTAAAAGCTGGACCGGCCCGCCCGGCAGGCCCGGACGGCAAAGACCGCCAGGGTGACGATGGACAGGACGGCCAGCGCCGCGATGACCAGTCCCCACTCCTCCGCCAACATCCCGAATACCAGATCGGTATCCGCCGCCGGGACCCGGTGGAGCCAGCCCTTCCCCGCCCCCACGCCCACCAGTCCGCCGGAGGCGGCCGCCGACATGGCCCGGGTCTGCTGGTAGCCGCCGCCGGAGGCGTCGGACCAGGCGTGGCCCCAGGTGGCGAACCGCTGGAGGATGTAGGGCTTGATGGTGACCACCACGGCGGCCCCGCCCATGCAGGCCCCGGTGATGAGGCCCAGGGTGGCCCAGTCGCCGGAGCGCAGATAGGCAATGACCAGGAAGGTGACAAAAAACACGGCGGCGGTGCCGAAATCGCTCATCAGGGCCAGACCGCCCATGCAGGCCCCGGTCAGGACGATGAACAGCCCCAGGTTCCGTTTCCGGAACAGGCGGTCCAGGGTGGCCGATCCGGCAAAGATGTAACAGATCTTGGCCAGCTCCGAGGGCTGGAGGGACAGCGGCCCCAGGACGATCCAGTTTTTCGCCCCGTATTTGCCCGTTCCCAGCAGCAGCGTGACGCCCAGCAGGCCGATGGCCGCCGCCGCCATGAGCCAGCGGATCTTTTTGGCCCGCTCCAGATCCCGCAGGAAGACCCCCAGCACCAGGAAGAGCAGCAGCCCCAGCAGGACGGCCAAAAACTGTTTGGGCAGGGACGAGGGGGCCGAGGAGGCCGTGACGGCCAGAGAGAGGGTGGAGAGGAAAAAGGCCACGGTCTCCATTTCAAAGCCGATGCGCCGCAGGGCCCGCAGGGTGAGGCAGTAAGCCCACATGGCCAGGCTCAGGCACAAAAAGGTCATGGGAATGGCGGCGGAGGCGCGCTCCCCCGCCGCGATGACCAGTTGGACGGCGGTCATGACCTGAAACAGAGTCAGCAGCACCAACCCCAGCCAGGGGGACACCGGCCGCTCCGCCCGCCGCCGGGACCGGCGCTCCTGCTCCTCCTCCGGGGAGACCGCCAGCAGCACCGTCTCCACGCCGCCCAACGAGAGCACGTCGCCGTACTGGACGGCGGCCTGCCCCGCCACCTCCCTGCCGTTGACCGCCACGCCCCCCTTGGAATCCAGGTCATAGAGGGTCCAATTCCGGTCCTCCCCCCGGATCAGAGCGGCGTGCTGGCGGGAGACGGTGGGGTAGTTGAGCACCACGTCTGAAAATCCGGAGCGGCCAATGATATTCTCCCAATGGGTCAGCGGCTCGTCCGCCCCGTTGGGCAGGGACAAATAAGCCCAGACCTCCGGTACATGGGGCACCGTGACCAGGGAGCGGATGGTGCGGGCCAGAATGAGCAGAGCCAGAACAGGGAAAACGAACCGCGCCGCCGCCGTGTACCAGGCCGTTGCCAGGGGATACGCCTCCAGCAGAGCCGCAAGCCGGTCCATCAGGGCCTGCGGCGCGGATAGGAGCTGTTCCATCGGGTAAATCCCTCCCTTTCAGAGTCGGGGACGAGCAGGTCCTCAGGGCAGTCATTATATCACATTTCCCTCAGATAACAAGGGGGGACGGGTCGCAGACCCATCCCCCTGCCTCTACCGGCCCTCTGTTTCCTCTGTCTGGGCGTCGGGCGGCGCATGGACCGCGCCGCGCTTCCGAAGCCGCCTCCGGACGGCCAGCCCCGCCCCCATTAAAACGGCCAGGAGCGCCGTGACACCCACCGCATGATAGGCCAGCCAGACGGCCAAATTTCCCAGCCCGTCGCCAAAGGAATGCAGACCCTCGCCAAAAGCAGAGGCGACCCGAGCTCCCAGCGGCGCCACCTCGCCGGGCTCGTCGCTGATCCGGGCCACCTCGGTCAGCCGGAGCTCAATGGTCGCAAAATCAATGAGGGAGTCGTAGCGCTTCAAATCAGAGGTATACTGCTCGATCTGATACTCGGTCTCGGACAGGGCGTTTTCCAGGGAGATGATATCTTCCATAGTCGCCGCCTTCTCCAACAGGGCCAGCAGCCGCTCCTGCTTGGTCCTCTGGGTTTGCAGGCGCAGTTCGATGTCGGAATAGTTCTGTCCCACATCTTCTGCGCTGCCGGACTGGCTCACCACATGTCCCACCTCGCCCACCGAGCCCGTAAAGGCATCATACTGCTCTTTGGGGACCCGAATGGTAAAGCTGCCCCAGCGGCGGGCGGCGCTCTCGTAATAGCCCCCTCCGCTGGTCTCCTGATACTCAAAGTAGCCGCCGCAGCGCTCCACCAGAGCTTCCAGCGCCGTTTCGGCCGCCGGGTAGTCCGTGGTCTGCACTTCGTAATCGGCCCTTTGGATGAGCTTGGCGTCCTCGTAGACGCCTGCGGCCCGGAGCGTTGTGCTCAGAGCCATGTCAGGGGCCGGTTCTTCCGGGCGGTCCATCTCTCCCTTGTATTCCGCCGCCGCCGAGGGAGCGGCGGCCATGGTGGCGCTGTTCCCGCCGGAGCAGGCGGTGAGCACCGCGGCGAGCAGGAGTGCGAGCGGCAGGATTGTTTTTCCTTTCATTGGGCACCTCACTTTCATCCGTTGCGCGAAGGAATGGGGCTGTGTTATGCCCTTTAGACGAGGTTCACCGGCAAAAGGTTCCAAACCCGCTTGGGGCGCATAGGATGGGATACCACCAAAGGAGGAATCCCCATGCCTATCATTTATCTCTCTCCTTCCACCCAGGAGAACAACTTTTACGTCAGCGGCGGCACCGAAGAGGAGTGGATGAACCGGCTGGCGGACGCCATGGTCCCCTATCTGGACGCCTCCGGCATCCAGTACGTCCGCAACACGCCCGAAATGACCGCCGCCGCCGCCATCCGCGCTTCCAACGAGGGCAACTACGACCTGCACCTGGCGCTCCACTCCAATGCCGCTCCGGAGGGCCTCTACGGCCAGATCCGCGGCATCATTGTCTTTTACTATCCCGGCAGCACCGAGGGGCGGCGAGCGGCGGAGATCGTGGCTGAAAATCTGAAAAACATTTATCCGCTCCCCGACCGGGTCCGGGCGGAGCCCACCACCGCCATCGGTGAGGTCCGGCGGGTCCGGGCGCCCTCGGTCTTCATTGAGCTGGGATATCACGACAATCCCGACGACGCGGCCTGGGTCAAGAACAATCTGAACGCCATCGCCCGGAACATCGTGAGCTCTCTGTGCCAGTACTTCGGCATCCCCTTCCTGGAGCCCCGCCCCGCCCGTCCCGCCGTGGTGGATGTAAATTGGGGCTCGCTGAACATCCGCTCCAGGCCCTCCACCACCGCCCCCATCGTGGCCCGCGCTTACGACGGCGCCCGGCTCACCGTCATCAACCAGTGGCAGGGCTGGTATCTGGTCCGGTTTGACGGCGTGGTGGGGTATGCCAGCTCAGACTACGTCACCCTGGTCTGACGGGAGGCTCCCATGGAGATCTATGTCGTACAGGCAGGCGACACTCTGAATGCCATCGCCCAGCGATCCGGGCTGTCTGCGGAGCGGATTGCCAGCGAAAACCGGCTTTTTCCCCCCTACGAGCTGGTGGTGGGGCAGACGCTGGTCCTCCGTTTCCCCGACCAGGTCTACACCGCCCGGTCCGGCGATACGCTCTATTCCGTGGCTCGGGCCAGCGGCGTACCGGTCCGCCAGCTCTACCGCAACAACACCGTCCTGGAGGGCTCCCCCACCCTCTATTCCGGCCAGACCGTGGTCCTCAGCTATCAGGGTGACAGCGCAAAATACCCCCCCATTGCGGTCAACGGCTATGCCTACCCCTTTATTGATCCGGGCCTGCTGCGGCGTACCCTTCCCTTCCTCACCTATATCACGCCCTTTACCTATGGCATCCAGCCGGACGGCGCGCTGGTGCCGCTGGAGGACCAGGCGCTCCTCACCGCGGCCCGCAATGTGGGGACCGGAGCTCTGATGCACTTGTCCACCCTCACCGACGAGGGCAGCTTTTCCAACGAGCTGGCCAGTCTGGTCCTCAACGACCAGGACGTCCAGGGCGTCCTGATCGACAATGTACTCAACACGCTGGAGACCAAGGGCTACAGCGGTCTGGACGTGG
This sequence comes from Intestinimonas sp. UBA1698, assembly GCF_002320075.1. Lineage (NCBI taxonomy): Bacteria > Bacillati > Bacillota > Clostridia > Eubacteriales > Intestinimonas > Intestinimonas sp. UBA1698. The sequence goes on from NZ_DCJO01000042.1 coordinate 13,924, forward strand.
ATTTCGAATTTGTTTTCCCCCAGGATGCGGCGGCCTATGCTTCCTTCATCCGCCGCCTGCGGGAGCGGCTGAATCCGCGCGGCTACCCCGTGGTGGTGGCGCTGGCCCCCAAAACCTCGGCCGACCAGCCCGGTCTGCTCTATGAGGGCCACGACTACCGCGCCCTGGGGGCCGCCGCCGACCGCGTCTTTTTAATGACCTATGAGTGGGGCTATACATACGGCCCGCCCATGGCGGTAGCACCGCTGCCCAATGTGCGCTCGGTGGTGGAGTACGCCCTGACGGAGCTCCCCGCCGGTCAAATCTGGCTGGGCATCCCGGCCTACGGCTATGACTGGCCGCTGCCCTTCCGCCAGGGGGAGACTCGGGCCACCTCCATCTCCCCCCAGTATGCCGTCAGCCTGGCCCGGCGTTATGGTGTGGCCATCCAATACGATGAGACCGCCCAGGCGCCCTGGTTCCGCTACATGGACGAGAGGGGTACGGCACATGAGGTCTGGTTTGAAGACGCCAGGAGCATCGCCGCCAAGCTGTCCCTCATCCCGGAATACGGCCTGTCCGGAGCCGGATACTGGAATCTCATGCGCCCCTTTGCCCAAAACTGGCTGGTGCTGGACAGTCTGTTCCACATTCAGGACCCCGTCTAAAAGGAAAATATTATCGTTCATAAAAAGTTCACAGCACGTTATAAAACTGTCCATCAATTCCCTTTTCAGTATGATATTCTATACTTGCAAAGACCTAATACCAATTCCAACCTCCTCCCTCTCTCTCTTTGCAACACCGCTGTGCTCCCCGGAAGGGCAATGGCTCTTCCGGGGAGGCAGACCAAGAAGTTCCGCCGGACGACATTTTGGGTCGCCGGCGTTTTTTTTGCCCGTTTTGGCTCATACTAGGCGCGAGGTGATTCCAATGTCCACAGTATCTCCCAAGATCCGTGCCCAGTTCGAGTCCATGCCCATTGACCTGAAAAACCACATTCTCTCCATGGACGTCAAGCTGGAAAACATGAACGACCTGATGGCCGTCCTGGAGCGCATCGTAGCAGAGGGCGAAGGCCATGCTTGACCGCGCGCTTCTCTCCCCGGAGGCCATCGCCTATTTCAACGCGCTGCCGTTGGATGCTCAGATTGCGCTGGAAAAGAGCAACACCAGTTTTCGCTCCCTGGACGATATCCAGGACTACCAGCAGCGGATGCTCTCCCATGTAAACGATGTGCTCTACAAGCAGCTTCCGGAGCCCGCCATCCCCTCCAACGCGGCCTTGGACCCGCTGGACGCAGACTGAAATGTAGAAGGCGCTGCCGACCGGCAGCGCCTTCTGCACAGCTTTCGGGACCTTGTCATGGGTCCTATTACTGCCCGGCACACCCAACGGTTGACATTCCACGTCTTCTCACATATAATGGAACGTAATCTCTTTGCACTGCATTACATTCCGGTTCTGCCGGGATGCGAGATCACCAGTACAAACTGAGCAGGCGATGCCCGGAAGCGGGCGTGGGGCCGGGCCGCTTTATCTGCGGCAGCAGATTGCATTTCCTTTTATGCACATCTGTGGGACAGTTGTATGTTCCATAGGTGTGCTATTTTATACCTATTTATGGAACAGCCGACCTCAAATGGAGTGCCATAGGAGAAATCATGACACCGCATTGCCAGATGGCAGCGGGAAACGGAGGATTCTTTTATGACAGTCAGCCAACCGAACGTGGCAGGGCTAACCTCTGCCGAAGCAAAGCGATTGCAGGACATATACGGTAAAAACGAGCTGTCGCCACAGAAGAAGGAAACCTTTTTCCAGAAAATATTTCATATTCTCTGTGAGCCTATGTTTTTGCTGCTCATTGCCGCCGCCATTATCTATTTTATTCTGGGCGAGCCCAGAGACGGCGCGATCATGCTCATCTTCGTGGTGGGCATCATCAGCATTGATGTGATCCAGGAGTGGAAAACCGACCAAACGCTCCATGCGCTGAAGGATCTATCCGCGCCGCAGATCACTGTCATCCGCGACGGGAAGGAACAACGGATCGCCAGCGCCGACCTGGTTCCGGGCGACCTGATGATGATCTGTGAGGGCGTCAAGATTCCGGCAGACGGCGTAGTGCTGCGCTGCGCCGACCTGTGCGTGGATGAATCCTCTCTCACCGGCGAAGCGGAGGGCGTCTGGAAAACGCCCACGGGAAGCACTGAACCCACAACGGATTACTGGCGCAAGGATTACTGTTATGCCGGTACCCTGGTTACGCAGGGCACCGCTGTCGTTCAGGTGGATCAAATTGGCGCGCAGACCGAATACGGAAAAATCGGTCTTGGCGTGGCCACCGCGCCGCAGGCGGATACCCCGCTGCAAAAGCAGACCGGCAAGCTGGTGAAAACCTGTGCCATCCTAGCAGGCGTGCTGTTTGCGCTGGTGGCCGTATTTACGTGGTTCAATATTCCCGATCATCCATTTTCCGACCGTCTGATTGAAAGCATCCTTTCCGGCGTGACGCTTGCAATGGCCATGATTCCGGAAGAATTTCCGGTCATCCTTACGGTGTTCCTCTCCATGGGCGCGTGGCGGCTGGCAAAGAAAAACTCGCTGGTGCGCAAGCTGCCCAGTGTGGAGACGCTGGGGGCCGTCTCCGTCCTCTGCGTGGATAAGACCGGCACCATTACCAAGAACCAAATGACCGTACAGGAAATTTGGGTGGCAGATGGCACAGAGCAGGTGCTCGTTGAGACGATGGGACTTGGCTGTGAAACCGACGCCTACGACCCCATGGAAAAAGCGATGCTCCGCTGCTGCGAGGCGCACGGCATTTCCAGAGAGAGCCTGTTTAGCAATGAGTTTGTGCGCGAGTATCCCTTTACCAATGAGCGGAAAATGATGGGACACGTCTGGCGCAAGGGCGGCAGACTGGTCGTTGCCGCCAAAGGCAGCCCGGAACGTATTTTGACCCTCTGCTCTTTGACGGACAAGGCGCGGTGTGCCGCGGAAGAACAGATGCAAGCGCTTTCCTCTCAGGGATTGCGCGTGATTGCCATTGCCGCCGCCCATCCAGAAAATGAAGCTGCAATCCCCGCCGCCATCACCGACTGCCGTTTGACACTGCTTGGCCTGGTGGGGCTTGCCGATCCTCCCCGCGAAAGTGTCAAGAACGACATTGCCGTCTGCAACCGCGCAGGAATTCGTGTGGTCATGATCACCGGAGACAACGGGATCACCGCCTCCGCTATTGCCCAAAAAATCGGAGTTCCCGGAAGCGACAATATCATTACCGGCGAGGCACTGGAGGCCATGTCTGACGAGGAACTGCGGGTCGCAGTGAAAACCGCGTCTATTTTCTCCCGCGTCATTCCCGCGCACAAGATGCGCATCGTCAAAGCCTTTCAGGAAAACGGTGCGATCGTCGCCATGACCGGTGACGGTGTAAATGACGCGCCGGCCCTGAAGTATGCCGACATTGGTATTGCCATGGGAAAACGTGGCAGCGAGGTTTCGCGCGAGGCCGCCGATCTGATCTTGTTGGACGACAATTTTACCACCATTGTGGAGACCGTCCGGGATGGACGCCGGATCTACGACAACATCCGTAAAGCGGTGGGCTATGTGTTCACCATTCATATTCCCATTGCCGCGGCCTCCCTGCTGGCGCCCTTCCTGGGGATTGCGCCTGCGGCGCTGCTGCTGTTGCCGCTTCACGTGGTGCTGCTGGAGGTGCTCATTGACCCGACCTGCTCCATTGTTCTGGAGCGTCAGCCTGCGGAAGAAGATATCATGGCTCGCACGCCCCGTGACCCGAAGGAAAAACTGCTGACCGGAAAATTGTTGGCCAAGAGCGTTTTACAGGGGATTTTTATATTCGCCGCGTCCTTTGGCGCTTATTTTGCGTCACTGGCGGGCAATCCGGACAACGCCCCGGCGGCTCGCGCCATGGGTCTTGCCATCATCATGCTGGCAAATTTGTTTTTGGTGCAGGTCAACAGCTCTGACCACGATTTCGCTTACCGCTCCGTGAGGCGGCTCAGCAAAGACCCGGTCATGTGGGCAGTCAATCTGGGTACGCTGACGCTGCTGGCCGTGATTCTGTACACGCCGGTTTCCCTCTATCTGAAGCTCGCCCCGCTCACCGGCGCGCAGTTATTTACAGCGATTGGCCTTGCCGCTGCGTCGGTGTTGTGGTATGAGTTTGTAAAGCTGGCCACAAAGCTTCGCAAAAGATAAGCCGATGGGAATTTGTCCGGATACGGGAGTTGGGGTATAGTCCGAGGAGAAAAAGGATCACCGCTTGGCCCTGCGCCGCAGCAAGCGTTTTTTCTCCACAAAATACGAGAAGCACTTTTGGGACCGCAGGCTAGGGCATGCGGCTGACCCTCGAAGCCAATATACTGCCGGAACGATTAAAAATGGCAGTTATGAATCCAGGTCCCTCTCCAAATCCTCTTTTCTGGTGATGGAATGACCGATGCAGTGTTCAAGCTTCTGATTTCAGATCGCACATACAAAGATTCACTGCTATGACTTCTGATGGAACACCGTTTTTAATAAGAAAAAGACTCCTGTGGACACAATAACTCCAAACCCATTTAAAATAATGTCATTAATATCAAAACTCCGGCCAAAAATCGGTTGCAATAATTCAATCCCAACGGAAACTCCAATTCCCATTCGGATGGTATGTATCCATGTACTATTCCTGTGAAATAATGGGTAGAGAGCCCCAAACGGAAGAAACATCAGGATATTACCGGCATTTTCCGAACTGAAGTCGAAATAAAAGTCGGGAATAAAATCATATTCAAAAGTAAACCAATGATAACTGCTCCCACTGGGCATATGATAAAACAGAAAATAGTAAATATCGCTCATGACAAGGTTAAACAAGGTCAGAGATAGAAGCCCTGTAATGTAACATACAAACAGCGAGGATAAAATCGTTTCCTGCAAAGAAACGCCCTGTTTTTTTCTTTTATATACTGCGTAGATAATTCCAGCGACTAGAGCGATCGGCAACGCCTGCAAAAAATAGCCAGGGTATGTATCGAAAAAGAAGTATTGAACGTTCATATTGTCTGGAAAGTACATCGGTACAATCTTTCTCCCTTCCACCGGTTTAATCAACATCAAACTCAGCCGCCAGATAATGGGGCGTCCCATCCTCCCCTTTTATGCTCGGGCAAACTTCCGGATTCATTAGTATACTTACCTTATACATTATATATCAACAGCGCAAAAAGGCAATGGCGGGGAGCGGTTCACATTCCCCTCCATTGCTCTTCGAATAATACGCTCGATCGAAATGATAAATCCGAACACACGCCCCAACTTGGAGAATGTAGTTCGGATTATCATTGTTTATCAGGCGGCTTCATTCCGGGTATTTCCGTTTCTCCACCCGAATCCAACCTGCTGCGCTGGCCTTCGATTCAGAAAAGAGGAGCAAGGGAGCGGACGGATGACGTACTTTTGTTCCGTAGGAATAAAAATACGTCGGAGCAAAGCATACTTTACTCCGACGTGGTACACCACAACAATTCAAATCCGAACCGTCCAAGCACTCTAAATCCTCTTGCATTTCAATATAGGAAACCTGACTGGCGTCTTTGATATTGAAATACATAACCACTTTATCGTCATACAGATATATGGAATTTACAAAAATATCAATCACACGCTGGCGGAAAGCTGGATCCGTGGGATCTCCATGGACGAACTGCCGGAGCCATGCCACGATCTCCTCCTCTGTGAGCGTGATCCGGCTGGCCACTTTCAGTTTTGCCAGGTCCACCTCCGCCTCCTCTTTTTGAGTGGCCAGCAGTTCCACCCGTTCGTTGATCTTTGCAACGGCAGGCGCGGCGGTGGTTCGGATCAGGGCGTCCACAAGGGCGTCCATTTCTTTATCCATGGCCCGGATCTTTCTTTCAAGATCCCGAACACCGGCGGCGTCAAAACTGCGGTTATATTCAGCAACCACGCCGGCGGCAATTTCGTGGATCCGCTGATCGGTCAAAATGTGGGTTGTGATCTGTTCGACAACATACCACTCCAGAAAGTCCTTTTTCTCATTTTTCTTTTGACAGGTATGGGCCTTTTTACGGGTAGCGCAGGCATAATAGTGATAAGTGGCCCCACGCCTACCACGGCCACACTCACCGACCAAGGGGGAGCCACAATAACCGCAGAATACTTTTCCCTGCAGCTGGTATTCCTCTTTTGCCTTTACTCTGCCAGGCGCCCGCCTGTTGCGCTCCAGCATAGCGCCAACCTTTTCAAATGTGGCACGGTCCACAATGGCCGGCACGGCGCCCTCCACGGTTATTTCGTCCTTAAAGGTGTAGGTGCCAATATACGTTTGATTTTTCAGCATGACAGAAAAGCTGTTGACCGTAAAAGGCCGCCCGGTCCTGGTCCTCCATCCACGGCGGTTACACTCTTTTGCGATCTCCGTTTTGGTCATACCGTCGGCATAGGAGCGGAACACAAAACGGACCATTTCCGCCTCTTTTTCATCGACCACAAGCCGCTTATTTTCCACGCGGTAACCCAAAGGCGGGTTGCCTCCAAGGGTCAACTGCTTTTCGGCGTTCTGGTGCATACCGCGCCGCACATTTTGGGAAAGCTGGCGGCTGTACTCCTCTGCCATGGCCTCCAGCACGGCCTCCAAAATAATGCTGTCATTTCCGGCGTCTATGCCCTCTGTAACAGACAGCACCTTTACACCCTGCTTTTTCAGTTCGTTTTTATATATGGCGCTGTCATAGCGGTTTCTGGCGAAACGGTCCAGTTTCCACACCAGCACATATTTGAAAACGCCCTTTTTGCTGTCCCGGATCATTCTCTGAAATTCCGGGCGGCTGTCTGCATGGGTGCCAGACAGTGCGCGATCAATGTATTGGCCCACCACATGGAAACCGCGCTGGGCTGCGTATTTCATGCAGGCGTCGATCTGGCCGTCGATACTCTGATCATTTTGGCCAATAGAACTATACCGGGAATAAATCACGACGTCGGCCACGTCGTCGTTGAAATCCGGCTGAACCGCCCGCGCTGCCACTGACATTTTAATACCCCCAGTTCAAGATCATCGACCCGCAAAAGCGGGTCATTTTTTTATATATTTGCTGAAATCAATAATTTTGCAATTTCTTGTCGAGGAGTAAGTTAAGCCATTTTTTCGATGTCCCCTTTTATGCCTGTGACACAATCGTAATATTTACGCAACGCAGCATCAACAACCGCCCTGTCGTCCTCGCTGGCCATATGATAAGCCGAAGCAATAAGCAAATCCTGATCACTTAGATTAGCAAATACGTCAGCTTTTTGAATTGGTACTTTAGGAACAATTTTGTCATTTAACAAACCCTCAATATCAATATCAAGAGCCATACACACTTTGAGCACCGTTACAACACTGGCTCCATCAATCCCGCGTTTAAGCATTGAATCAATTGTTGAATACGGCATATCAAGGGCCATTGTAAAAGCGCGAACACTCTTGTACTTTTCTAAAATCATATCTTTCAACTGATCTTCAACCCTCATAAAGACACCGCCTTTCATGGAATTCATTATATATGAGATTTTGAAAAATGCAAACGAAATTAACGAAATTGCGAAAACAAATATTAAAAATATCTTGACAATTCACGCAATTACGGTTATTATTTAGCCAAAGTTAACGCTATTGCGTGAATTTGAGAGGTGATAAAAAATGCCAATGTACCCCAATCTTGCGGCGGAAATGTCGAGAAACGGAATAACTGCCGAAAAAATGGCAAAAAGGATCAGAATTAACGCCGCCACCATGTCCGCAAAAATAAACAAAAAGGATCGCATGAAATTATGCGAAGCGGCACAGATCAGAGACGCCTTTTTCCCTGGAATGAGCATTGACTATCTTTTTTCCACCGAACTGGTTGAAAGATTGAAAGAGGAGGCCATACGTTGAACGAGTACGCAAGGAGAAAAGTCAAGGAGTGGTGGACCAGATTGTGGTGCAATTCGCTCCACATAACCAAGCGGGAGAGCGAAGAACTCACAAAACGCGGTTTGGACCCAAACGGGTGCATTCTCGTTGATCGAGATAAGAACGGAACGTGCGTTTTTGTGTGCGTTAGAATCACCGGCCCGCACATCATCAATGGACAGTAAGGAGGCGCCGGAATGGCACTTGTCAAAGTGGGCATTATCGCCCTGCGTTCACCGGACGGGAAGTTTTTACCGGCAACGCCGATTTATAAGGAATTTCCGGTGAACGAGCGGGGCCGCACGGAGCAAGAGGAAAAGGCTACGGACGAAATTTCCAAACTGCTGGCCGGAAAGTTCAAGGAATACATAGACGGCTGCCGCGCGGCAGAAAACCACCCCTAAACAAATTAACGGAGGGAACACGCGATGGGCAAAAGAAAGGAAATTAAGTGGAGGCGTACAGGCCGCCGGACCCTGGAGGGCCGCCAAAACGGCATGGAGTTTAGGATTTACGAGGACGTTTACCGGGCGCAGGAAACCGAAAAGCGTTTCACCGTGTCGGAGTACGACACCAAAAACATGGGGCGGAGTATCAGCACCGCCGGACACATGGATTTTACCATTGACGACGCCAAAGAGTTATGCCAGCAGATCGCCGCCGGCGAGATCGACCTGGAGGCCATGCAGCAAAAGTTCGCGGCGGAGGACGCAGCCAGAGAGCAAGAGGCCATCCGGGCCGCAGCCGAGCGGGCCAAGAAGTTCCGCACACGCCTGGAGGCGGCGGGCATTTCGTATATGGACCTGCTGGAACTGGAGGCCCTGCGGGCCGACCTGGGAGGACTGGCCCACAATATCCTGATCGGATATGAACGCGGGGGAGGGCTGGCCGAATGAATGAGGAAACCAAGACCACCGAGGCAACGGTGTACCTGGACGGCAAACCGCTGGGGCCTATCACCGCCAGTTTTGAAGTGGTGGCGGAGGGCTTCAGAAAGTGGATCCTGTCCGTCGCGTCGGCGGTGGAGGCCCGGCACGAAATGGAAACGGCCATGCGGTGGGCGTCCGTTTCTAACCGCCCTATGTTGTACCGATACCGCCACACCAAGAAAAAGAGGACCCGCAAGAAGTACGAAAAGAAGATCCTGGCCTGGTATCGGGAGGAGGTGCTGGGGAAATGGTGAGGTTGAAAGCGACGAAAACCAGCCTTTACAAGCTGGTGGCGGAGTATGTGGACAACCTCCCGCCCATGCGGAGCGGGACACAGTTCACCAAGTACCCGCGCACCCCGGACTATGCCCTGGACTGGATCACGCCGAACTGGGACACGGCCCACGCCTTTTTCTCCACCTGCATGGGGCGTCCTCTCCTCTCCATCGAAGTCAAGGACGGGGAAACCGGAAAGACGGTGAGCCGGGAGGTTTACAACCTGGACCTGAAAAGCCTACGGGAACGCGGCATGGTGGAGGAACTTGTGACGGCAGCGGAGCGCCGGAGGCTGGAAAGGGGTGGCGACAATGGCGGACTTTCTCCCGCTACCTGATCGGCAATACACCGTGATTTATGCGGATCCCCCGTGGGAGTACAGGCAGCACGGAACCACGGACAAGAGCCGGGGAAACGCGGCCAAGCATTACCCCACAATGTCCACCGAGGATATATGCAAATTGCCGGTACGGAAAATTTGCGGGGGTGGGGGGGCAGCCTGTTTCATGTGGGCGACTTTCCCAAACATCACCGAGGCCGTCAAGGTCCTGGAGGCGTGGGGGTTCACCTACAAAACGGCGGCATTTGTGTGGATCAAGAAGAACCGCAAGAACGGCGGGAACTTTTGGGGCATGGGTGCGTACACCCGCGCAAATGTGGAGGTTTGCCTGCTGGGTGTTACCCCAGGGTTCCGCGCAAAAGAGCGGATCCGCAGCCATCGGGTCCACCAGGTCATTGAGGCACCCTTTGAGGGACACAGCAAAAAGCCGGACGAAACGCGCCGGCGGATCGTGGAACTGCTGGGGGACGTGCCACGGCTGGAAATGTTCGCGCGGGACCGCGCCCCAGGGTGGGACGCCTGGGGCAATGAAGCCCCGCCGGAAGAATAGGAGGACGCTATGCCATACATTCACCGGATCATAAAGGCCGGACGCACAAAGAAACATCTGCGGGGGACCGTCGAGTACATCCACCCGCGTGGGAATTTCCATACCGTGGCTTTTGAAGTGCGCGGGAAGATCATCAAAGAAAGTTTTCAGGGGGTAGCAGTATGAACCAAAGAGCAAAAGCGGAGTTTATGAAGATCTGGACCGAGCGGGTCCAGCGGGACTATGCGAACGCCATGCTGGAGTGGCTGGAGCGTGAAACGGACTTTTTCGAGGCCCCGGCCTCCACCAAGAACCACGGGGCGCACCCCGGCGGGCTGGTGGAACACTCCCTGAACGTGTACCGCCGCCTGCGGAATATCGTTTGCATGGAAACCTATGGGGAAATCACTTCCGGCCTGCTGGCGGAGGATGTGGAGGAAACGGTGGCGATCCTGGGCCTGCTGCACGACGTTTGCAAGGTGGGCGTGTATCACATTGAAACCAAGCGGCGGAAGAACCCGGCCACCGGGTTTTGGGAGGACTGCCAGGCGTATGTGTTCCGGGATCCCCTCCCCCTGGGGCACGGAGAAAAGAGCCTGTACCTGATCCGGCGGCACATGGACCTGGAGCCGGAGGAGGCCATGGCCATCCGCTGGCACATGGGAGCCTATGACAGCGCGGTAAAGGGAGGCGCCCGCGACATGGGCGCGGCCCTGGAAATGTCGCCGTGGGTGTGGCGCCTCCAGGAGGCGGATATGTGCGCCACGTTTGTGGATGAACGGGAGGAAGCGGAGGAATGAAAAAGAACCTTTGCAAGCCGTGCGCGGTGGCAACCGCTGCCCGGCGTGATCGGGAGGTCCAGCAGTTGCCGGGCCGGTGCGAAAAGATCACCCGCGACAAGTGCGGGCGGCGGCGGTTCGGCCTGCCCTATGAGGTCAAGCGGAAGTTTTTCACGGGAGGAGGCGCCAAGAAGTGAGCCAGAGGAAAGCGAAAGAATACCGCCAGGCCATGGAGCAGTACCACGGCGTGGTGGAGGACGTGGACGACCTGAAACGCCGGATCGGAGCCATGGAGGCCCGACACAACCGGGAGGACCATCTGGCTGCCTACCAGCGCCGCAAGGCACGGCGGGAGTGGGAGGAGTTCCGGGCCCGGCAGACGGAGCGAGAGGAACGGCAGAAGCGCCGGAGGCAGGAAGAGCGCCGCCGCCAGTTTGCCCGGCGGCGGATCGCCCTGCTGGCCCTGGCCATCCTGGCCGTGATCGTTCTGCTGGCGGTGGCTATCAAAGCGGCGTCCGACGCCAAGGCGGTGGAGTACACCCCCATGGCCACGCCGGTGGCGGACGTTGACCCGGAAGTGGTGGCCGTCCTCTCAAACCTGTGGGACGGTGAGGGTGAGGACCCGATGGAGGCCGAAAAGATAGAGGCCGCCCTGCTGGCCCAGGGGTATCTTTCGGACGCCGTGCCACTCCCCTACGACCTGCAGGACATTATGCGGACCGCCTGCAGTACATACGGGTGCCCCTATCCCATGGCGTTGGCCGTGGCGGAAGTAGAAAGCCATTTCGACATGGACGCCGTGGGGGCTGCCGGTGAAGTTGGGATCATGCAGCTAAATCCGGGGCCGGAAAATACATACTGGGTCAACCTGGAGGCAGAAACAAATCAGGACCCAACAACACCGGCGGGAAATATTGTCTGTGGGGTGTACCTGCTGGGAACGCACCTGGCGAATTATCAGGACATGGAAAAGGCCGTCATGGCCTATAACATGGGGAACGCCGGAGCGGAACGAGCGTGGGAAAACGGTATCACTTCCACGGAATATTCTGCCAATGTGCTGGCCGCTGTTGAGCGGTGGGAATGTACCGTGAACGCATGGGCCGGGGAATGAATACACCTGCGCCAAACTGGACCACCCACGCCTCCGCCGTGACCCGCTCCAGGAATGAGCGGTGGAACGCGCCGGGGGCCGCCAGGGTGATCCACCCCAGCCGGGGCACCATAGTGGTGCCATGTGGGTCCCCGTACGCCGCTCTACTATGCGCAGCGGAGGTGTGGGGCTGCGACTGGCTGGACATTCGGGACGCAAAGGTGTGGCGGGCCGAACCTGGGGACCAGGTGGCCGCCCGTCCCTACATTATATAAAAAGGAGGCCGAACAAATGCTGATCAATGAAAACGGCCTTGTGCGAGCCATAAAGAAAGCATACAAGGCTGGAGGCTACACCGTAAACAACCTGGGCGACACCATGGCCATTTACACCGACGCATGGTTTATCAAGTGCAACCGCGCCATACTGCCCCGCAAAGTGCTGGCCGTTATCGTGGAACACATGGGCATGATCCCGGAACTGGGCGCCCCGGTTTCTGTACTCAAAGGCGAGGATCCCCAGCAGGTCATGGAGGAGATCGCAAGGACTGATTTAGACGGCTGGTGTACCGGAGAGCGTAGCGACGACGTGACCATGGTGCCGGTGATCATGCAGGGGTATCAGATTTTCCAGACTGCCGGCGGCGGTCCGTGCTGGGGCTGCCCCCTGGGGCTGTTGAACATGATCGAGCGGGACATGGCGGAGCATGGCGGGGCGGACGTTGTGGACAACAACCGCCTGCTATGGACCGGGGACGGCGAGGCCGTGGCCATTTGCACCATCCGAAAGGCCACGTCAAGCTGGGCCAAGGAATGGGAGCGGGCCGTGTGGAACGCCCTGGAGGGCGTGGACCTCCACAAAGAGGAGGTTTAACACGGGCGGACCGCTTGCCGGGTGGTATAAAAAGAGGCGCCGCCGCCCGGACATGGGCAAATCAACGGTGCCAAAGGAGAACCAACCATGACAGAGTATCAGAGGATCACCGCCAGCCTGGACGCGCTGGCCACCATGCTGGAGGGCTTGCCCACCATGGGCGGCCCATGGGACGACGCTTTCCATCGGGAGTTTTGCGACGCCTGCCCATTCCAGAACTGCGCCGGCAAGGACTGCCCGCACCAGGAGATCAGGCAGGGGCGCGTCCGCTGGTGGTTAAAACGGGAGGTAAAGCTGTGAAAAAGGAGACACCAATCTGCAGGGCCTGCCAGCATATGGAGGTAATAGGACGGGCCATAAGAACGTCAGGCACAGCGCTGGGAGGGCCGCGTGGTGATTGCCATTGCAAGCACCCGGACGCCGTAGCCACATTTAACAAGGTGTGCCCGCGCAGTCCGCGCATGGCGGGCTTTATCGGCTACACCGCACCGGGCGGGAATGTGCCGCAGACCAAGACAAGCCCCAGGTGGTGCCCGTTGCGGGAGGTGGCGCGGAATGTCTGAGATTATTCTGCTGGGTGACGCCGTGGCCCAACTGCAGACGCTGGAGCCGGAGAGCGTCAACACCTGCGTGACCTCCCCGCCATACTACAATCTGCGGGACTACGGTGCACCCGGCCAGATCGGCATGGAGGCAACCCCGGAGGAATACATAGGAAGACTTGTACGGGTATTCCGGGAGGTCCGGCGGGTCCTGCGCCAGGACGGGACACTATGGGTCAATATTGGGGACAGTTACGCCACCAGGTCAGGCCCACAACCGCCGACAAACACCCGCAATTCCACCGGGCACACGGAGAAACGCCCACCGAGCGGGTACAAGTACAAGGACCTGATCGGGGTGCCGTGGCTGCTGGCCTTTGCCCTCCGTGCTGACGGATGGTATTTGCGCCAGGATATTATCTGGAGCAAATCCAACTGTATGCCGGAGAGCGTCCGAGACCGTTGCACCAAGAGCCACGAGTATATTTTCCTGCTGTCAAAATCGGAGCGTTACTACTTCGACACCAAGGCGATCAGTGAGCCGGTGGAGGGAAAAACGACCTTGCGGCTTTTGGAGAATATAGACAGGATCGGAAAGGAAACGCGGTTCGGCGGAAAAAAGTACGGAGACGCCACCAGCGAGGAGAGCAGGACAAAAAGCGGAAAACCATACATACCAACAAATAGACGGAATAAGCGCAGCGTGTGGACGATCAGCACAAGCGCGTTTCGGGGCGCACACTTCGCCGTGTACCCTGAAAAGCTGGTGGAACCGTGTATTTTGGCCGGGTGTCCCGCAGGCGGGACGGTCCTGGACCCTTTCACCGGGAGCGGGACCACCGGAGTGGTGGCCAAGCGGCTGGGCCGCAATTTCGTGGGGGCAGAGATCAACCCGGAGTATTGGGCCATGGCCAAGGAACGGATCGCAAGCACCCAACCAGAGGCGGAGCAGATAACACTTTTTGAAATGGGGTGACATTGTGGACGTAACTGTAAATATGAGCGTCGAGGAGTTCCGGGAGTTCATGGCCTGGAAGGAGGCGCGGGACATGTACGAAAAGCGGGAAAGTAGCCTTCGCCGCGATATGGGCGCAAAGCTGGAGGGGTTGGCCTCCGCTGTGTGCAGAGCGGTCAAGCCGAGGGACGACGACCAGGAGGCTTTCGAGATCGTGGAGCAGGGCCACATGAGCGACGCCTGGGAACTTGCGCAAGAAGTGTTTGCGTAAAAAGATAACCACCCGCGCCCGGTGCTGACAACACGGCGCAGGTGGCAATGGGAACGGCAGAAACCGTCCGACTGTCAACATTATAACAACGGATCGGATGGATTGCAAGCCGGAAAGGGAGTGCAACCTGTGAAGATTTACATAGCCGGGAAGATCACCGGCGACAGAGGATATAGAGCAAAGTTCAGGGCGGCGGCCAGGGCGCTGGAGGACATGGGCCACGTGGTCCTGAACCCGGCCACCCTGCCGGCGGGATTGACCGATGGGGACTATATGCGGATCAGCATGGCCATGTTGGAGGCGGCGGACCTGGCCGTGTTCCTACCGGACTACCTGGACAGCGAGGGCGCAAGGGTGGAATGGGCGTGGTGCCAGCGCACCGGGAAAGAGTGTGCCCTGTATGTCGAGGTGGCGGGAGGTGTCCGCAGGTGAGCCATGCACAGATAAACCTTTTGGATGAAATGATTGTGGACAACTTCGCCGGCGGCGGCGGGGCCTCCACGGGCATTGAACTGGCCACGGGAAGGGTGGTGGACGTGGCGATCAACCACGACCCGGACGCCATCCTTATGCACCGCACCAACCACCCCCACACCCAGCATTATCAGGCCAGCGTGTGGGACGTGGACCCCGTGGAGGTGTGCGGGGGCCGCCCGGTGGGCCTGGCCTGGTTCTCACCGGACTGCAAACATTTCAGCAAGGCCAAGGGCGGCAAGCCCGTGGAAAAGAAAATCCGGGGCCTGGCCTGGATTGTCCTGCGCTGGGCCGGGAGGGTCCACCCCCGCGTGATCATCCTGGAGAACGTGGAGGAGTTCCAGACCTGGGGGCCGGTCCGCAAGGGCAAGCCGGTGAAAAAGCTGGCCGGGCGAACTTTCCACCAGTGGTTGGGCCAGTTGCGGGCGCTGGGGTATACCGTGGAGTGGCGGGAACTGGTGGCGGCGGACTACGGAGCGCCCACCACCCGCAAGCGGTTTTTCCTGATCGCCAGGTGTGACAGGCGGCCAATCGTGTGGCCAGAACCGACACACGCCCCGGCGGACAGCGTGGAAGTCAAGGCGGGCACGAAAAAGCCGTGGAGGAGCGCGGCGGAGATCATCGACTGGACCCTGCCCTGCCCGTCCATATTTGACACGCGGGAGCAGGTCCGGGAAAAGTACGGCCTGAACGCCCAGCGGCCACTCCGCCCCAACACCATGCGCCGGGTGGCCCGTGGGGTGGACAAGTTCGTGATCAAGACCGCCAACCCGTTCCTGGTGATCGTGAACCACGCCGGGGAGTTCCGGGGGCAGGGGCTGGGGGAACCGCTCCAGACCATCACCGCCAAACACGGCTATGGGGTGGCCTCCCCAGTTATGGCCCCGGCCACGCTGACCAACACCACCGGGAGCGCGGGTGCCCCAGCGTCCGATCCGGTCCATACCGTCACCAGTGCGGGCAACCAGGCGCTGACCGAGGCGGTCCTGGCCCCGCTGACCATGCACAACAATGAGAACGCCGTGGGCACGGCCATCACCGCCCCGATCAACACCATCACCGGGAGCGGCGCGGGCGGACACCAAATGCTGATCACCCCAACGTTGGCCGCCATTGGCCAGACGGGTGGCGGGGACCGCTGCCGGAGCGTGGAGGACCCGACCCACACCCAGGTGTCCAAAGCGGAGGAGTGCGTGGTGTGCCCGGCCATGATCCAGTATCACACCGAGCAGACCGAGCGGGTCAGGGGCCAGGCCGTCACGGACCCGATTATGACCATTGACGCCTCCAACCGCTACGGTGTGGCGGCGGCCACCATGGCAAAGTATTACGGGAGCGACCAGCACGGGCAGGCCATCCAGGACCCCCTCCACACCGTCACGGCCAAGGACCGGGAGGGCGTCGTGCTGGCCAACATATCCAAGTTTTACGGCGGCGGGGTGGGCGCGGAAGTCTCCGACCCTCTCCCAACCGTGACAGCCGTGGACCACAACGCCCTGCAGACCGCCCACATGGTCAAACTAAAAGGCACAAACCTGGGTGGACCAGCCACGGAGCCGGTGCAGACCATCACCGCCGGCGGCGGCCACCATGGCGTGATCACCACCACGGTCACCGAGGCCGTACCGGGCGCCGATCTCCGCAACTGGCCGAAAATCCGGGCGGCCCTGAATGAGTTCTGCGGCTACCATCTGGCGGACAACGAGGTGATCCTGTTCCTGATCGGCAGGGCCTGGTATTTTATGGCGGATATTGGCCTGCGTATGCTGACACCCAGGGAATTGTATATGGCCAACGGGTTCCCGGTGGACTACAAGATCGAGCGGGACTATACCGGGACGGTGTACCCAAAAACCAAACAGGTGGCCAGGTGCGGAAATGCGGTCCCGCCGCCGTTCGCCACCGCCCTGGTGCGGGCAAACCTGCCGGAGTGGTGCAGCCAGGAGATCAGAACCATGGAGGAACTGGAAAAGGCGGTGGCGGTCTAATGCTGGAAGTTGTACCAATGACCCTGAAAGGGGCCAACGCCTACGTTGAACAGCACCACCGGCACCATGGACCCGTGGTGGGGCATAAGTTCTCCATAGGCTGTTCAAACGGTGAGGAAATTGTGGGTGTGGCAATTGTGGGGCGCCCGGTTTCCCGGCACCTTGACGACGGGTGGACGTTGGAAGTAAACCGCCTTTGCACTGACGGGACCCGCAACGCTTGTTCAATGCTATATGCAGCGGCGTGGCGGGCGGCCAGGGCCATGGGCTATAAACGCCTGGTGACCTACATACTGGAGAGTGAAAACGGCGCAAGCCTGCGGGCCTCCGGATGGAAATGCGTGGGGCAAGCTGGCGGGCTACGGTGGACAGGGAAACGCCGCCCGGAGGTGGACCTGTACCCAGCACAAATGAAAATCAGATTTGAACGGACAACGGAGGAGGAAAGGCCATGAACGGTAAAACAACCACGTTTGAGTGGCCCGTGTCCAATTTCGACCTGGACCAGATCGCGGAAAGCGGCCAGGTTTTCCGTTGGGAGCGGCGCGGCCCGTGCAACTACCTGATCCCAGCGGGGGATCAGGTGTGCGTGGCCTATATGACGGCGCCGGACAAGCTGGCAGTCAGGTGCCGGGAAAACCGTGCAGCGTTTTGGCGGTATTATTTCGGCCTGGGCGACCCGTACCCGGAGTATTGGCAGACGATCAACACCTGGGCGGAGCGGGACGGCCCGGACGCCTACCTGTCCAGAGCGGCGGCGGAGGCCGACGGCATGGTGGTCCTACATCAACCCGCATGGGAAACAATGGCCAGTTTTATGATCAGCCAAAACAACAACATTCCCAGGATCCGGGCCAGCGTGTCCGCGCTGTGCCGCCGGTTCGGAAAGAAGATCACCACTGTGGACGGTGAGGAGTATTACACATTCCCGCCACCAGAGGCCCTGACCGACGCGGCGGAACTTGCGGGCCTGGGCCTGGGTTATCGGGACAAGTATATGGCAGCTATGGCCAGAGCCATCACCGGCGGCGGGCTGGACGTGCCACTGGTGTCCGCCATGGACTACACCAGGGGCAAGGCAATCCTGGAAGCGATCCCCGGAATTGGCGAAAAGGTGGCCAACTGTATTCTGCTTTACGGCATGGGGCACCTGGAGGCGTTCCCGGTGGACACATGGATCCGCCGGGTGCTGGATCGGGAGTTCCCGGACGGTTTCCCAATGGAACGCTATGCCGGATTTGCCGGCCTGGTGCAGCAAATGATTTTCTACTACGAACGGAGGAAATGACATGAAGAAAGGCAGCGTTTACGCAGAAATTCAAGAGGGCGGGGCCATCAAAACTGTTGTTAACGCCAATGGTGGCGAAATCTTGAATATGCTGGTAGCACTTACGGCGGCGTGTGCCACCGCGATGTTAAAGCGGGGTGTACCGGAGATCGAGGTTGAGGGGTGCATACACGCAATAGCTGGCGCTGGGCTGGCGGAGGCGAAAGAGGAGGCAAAGACATGGGAATGATCGTCATAAGTGTGGGCGCCACCCAACTGGGCAGCATGAGAACGGCGCCAAACGGCGACGTTGTGAGCGTAACGCCTGCGGTATGGAAACCGGATAGCAAGGGCGGAAGTGTGGCCATTTGGCCGCTGAACCCCGAAACAATGGAACAGGACGGCCCGGCGGAGGTTTTCGGGGATTGGCAGGCCGCCGAATACCTGGCCAGGGTGCTGGAACTTCTCCACCCTAACCGCCAGATCAACGTCCCGGATCTGCCCGCCATGGTCCGGGCGGCCTGCAAGGACGGCATGGATATATGCCACTACTGCCACGACTGTAATTGTCGGGACTGTATTGTGAACGAGTGGAAGGGGGACGCTGGCGGCCAGTAATGCGCCGCCGGTGAAACCTACACGGCGGAAAGGGGCGGGGAAAAGTATGCAGAGAGTTAAAACGCGGCTTTTTTCCGGGGCCGTGTGTGAACAAATTGTGTTCAACGTCCCGGACCGGGTGCGGGAGATCAAAAAAGCGGAGCCAAGGCCCAGGTTTAAGACCGAGGAGGAACGGGCGCAGCACCGGATCGGCATTTCACGCAGGAAACACGCCCGAATGTTCAACGCGGCTTTCTCCCCCTCATCCCTATACAGCACCCTTACATTAGATAATGAATATGAGGTCCACACGTTCAAGGAGGCCCGCCGCCTGCGGGATAACTATTACCGCCGCCTGAAATACCATTTCCCGGACGCAAAGATCGTCATTTACATGGGCCGGGGAAAAAGCACCCACCGGATCCATTTTCATATGGTGTCGGACGGGATCCAGGAGGCGCAGATCACAAAGCTGTGGGGTATGGGTGAGATCGTGCGGATCGAACACCTGAAAGAACACAATTATTATAATGGTATCGACCACGGCCAGGATTACACGGGCCTGGCCAATTACCTGTTTGACCACTGGACGCCGGAGCAGGGCGGCCACCGCTGGAAAGCCACCCAAAACATGGACAAGCCGGAGCGGGAGCCAAACACGCCGGTAAAGCGCAACTACACGGAGAATAAACCGCCCCGCCCGCCAAAGGGTTACATATTGGTGGAGAGCAAGGCCACCAAATACGGCTACCTTTATTATAAGTATGTGCGCCAGCCGGAGCCGGATAAAAGGAACGGGCGGAAACGGAAGGGATCGGGCTGAATTTAGGTTCAGCTTTTTATGGCCTTGTAAATGTGTAAAGTTTAGAGACGAACCACACGGAGAACAGAAAGGAGACCGAACGATGAACCCGAAAACGGATAAAAACGTCATTGTTGTGAGGAGAGACAGGGACGGCATGTCCGTGGAGTTTCACATCGCAGACGCAAAAGAGGCCGTGCTGGCCCTTAAAAACGTGATCGCCGCCACCGCCTGGAACATGGCGGCGGCGGGGACACCGGAGGAGGCAATCCGGCAGCAGGTTGAAATTTGCGTCAACTTTGGTATCAGCGAGGGCGTGGCCCGCGCAAAGGAGGAAAAAGAATATGAACATCACGAAAATTGACTGGGCCACCGCGTCGTGGAACCCGCTGACGGGGTGCCGCCACGGGTGCCCGTACTGCTATGCCAGGAGAACGGCCCACCGTTTTGACGCGGGCATGACCGACCTGGAGCCACACCGGTACGGCCTCCACGTCCTGGAGAAGAAAATCAAGGGGACGCCGTACCCGTATGGGTTCGAGCCTACCCTGCACCGCTACCGACTGGATCAGCCAGCGAGGAAAGCGGAGGGGCAGACCGTGTTTGTGTGCAGCATGGCGGACCTGTTTGGCCGCTGGGTGCCAACGGCCTGGATCGTGGAGGTCCTGGACGCCTGCCGCCGGGCACCGCAGCACCGTTACCTGTTTCTGACGAAAAACCCCGCTCGATACCTGGAGTTGGACAACCTGGCCCTCCTCCCCCACGGGGAAAATTTCTGGTACGGGTCTACGGTGGCCAGCATGGACGCAGCGGCCATGTACCCCAGGCCGTGGGCGAACATCAACACGTTTTGGTCCATGGAGCCGCTACTGGGGCCGGTGGACATGGCGGCGGTGGAGGGTTTGCCGTCGTGGGTGATCCTAGGGGCAGAGACCGGGAATCGCAGGGACAAGGTGGTGCCGCGCCGGGAGTGGGTGGACCAGATTGCCGCCTTTTGCGCGGAGAATGAGATCCCCGTGTTTTACAAGGGCAACCTGCGGGAGTATTTCGCGGACCTCCCCGCCTCCGCCTTTCCGTGGGAGGTGTGAGCCGTGGAGGACAAGAGGAACGCGCCTGGGCCATGCGTGGGGTGCAGATTTTACCCGCTCGAACTGTTCATATGCTGCCGGTGGCGTCTGGCCTACGCTGTTAACGAGTTGAAAAAGACCGTCCCGCTGATCCGCAGGACGGCGGTGGAGAATTTGACGTGCAGCGACTATGCGCCGGGCATTGAAACCGAGACCGGAGAGGGGCGCAGCCAATGAAAGCCGTACTTATGAGCATGAAACCGGAATGGTGGGAGAAAATCCTGACCGGGGAAAAGGACCTGGAGATCAGAAAGACCGCCCCGGTGAGCGGAGCGGGAGAACCGGAGCCGTGGCCGCTGCTGGTCCTGGTCTACGTCAGCGGGACGGGCGCGGTGCAAGGGCAATTTTCTTGCCAAGGGTACATCAAGACCAACCTGCTGGCGGGCATACACCAACGGGCATGTTTGCCGCTGGCAGATCTGGTGGACTATGCCGGCGGACCTGGCCGGAGCGTGTGCGGATGGGTGGTAAAAGACCCGGAGAAATACGACAAGCCCAGCCCCCTGGCGGAGTTCGGCATGAACCGCCCGCCTATGTCGTGGCAGTACGTGGAGGTCCCGGATCGGGAGGGTAGATGAATGGCCATAAGCGTGACTGACCTGCCGCCAAAATACCAGGCACAGGCAATGAAAAAGTACATGGACCAGCAAGCGCGGCGGGGGCTTATGCCATCCGCCGCACCTGCGCATGATCAGCCGAAAGGGCCAAAATACCACAACACCACCACGGAGCGGGTCACGCCGTCCGGGGCAGTCCTCCACTTCGACAGCCGGAAAGAGGCCCGCCGGTATGACTACCTGATTGAGCGGGAGAAGGCCGGGTTAATCCAGGACCTGCGCCTGCAGGTGGATTTCACGCTCCAGGAGGCATACACCGACACAGAGGGCCGCCGGGTGCGGGCCATCCGGTACAGGGCGGATTTTACATACCGGGAGCAGGACGGGGGCCTGGTGGTGGAGGACGTGAAAAGCCGGGCCACAAGGACCAAGGAATACCTGCTAAAGCAAAAAATGATGAAGGACCGTTTGCGGATTGAAATAATCGAGGTGTGACCATGAGCGGACAGACAACGGAAACCGAGATCAGGCGGGAGGACGTAAAAGAATACCTGCAGCAATACCACTTTGCCAGAAAGAAAAAGCGGATTTTGGAGGAGCGCCACCGCGTCCTATCCGCTGAACTTAATGCCCCGGCGCCGGGTTCGACCTTTCGGACCATGCCGACCTCCCGACGCGCTGGCACGGATGGACCAATTTCCGTTGTATTCCGCGTGTCGGAGGTAGAGGACCGGATCGAGGAGCAACGCCAGGAAATGGGCAAGGCCGTCTTGCGCATTATGGACTTGATCGACCTACTGCCACCCAATTCCATGGAGCGCACCGTGGTGGAAATGCGGCATATCGACTGCAAGAAATGGGAGCGGATCGCGCAGGAGGTTCACATGAGCCGGTCACGGATCATCGACTACTACAACGCCGCCCTGGACGCCATACTGGCCTATAAGCGGGCCAGAAAGGTGGTGGGGGATTATATTGCCGCCGGTGAGGACGGGGCCGTGCTGGGGCATAGTGAGGGCAAGGCGTGAAAAGTTCGGACGCTATCGGACGGTTTGGTGTGCTATATTGATACCATGGAAAGCAACGGGGGGGACGTAACCCACCCGACAATATGAGGGCCGCCAGGTGAAAAGACCTGGCGGCCCCTTGCTTTCCACACCATGGGCCGGTGGAGCGTACCGCGTGGGCTTTCCTCCTTTCACCACGCCCGCCGTGGCTGACTACCGCAGCGGACCGGCCCCTCCCTTCAAGCCCCTGGTCACATTTGCCGAGTGTGGCCAGGGGCACCCCGTAACACAGCCCCACCCCCCTGTTTGGGTCCTTCCGGGGGTCCGCAGCCACGCGGGGCAAGGAAAGCCCGGAATCTTTGTCCATGAGGGAGGAAAATTTCCGGGCTGTTACGTTACGGATTTTCAAAAACAGGCCCGGCTTTATACCCCCTAAAGGGGGGTATAAGCCTGGAGGAAAGCGAGGGGCAAAACGCGAAATCACCCAAAGCCAGGAAAAGCGAAACCGGCGGCACCGATCAAGACGGCCAGCCGGCGGCGGAAAAGGAGGTGCTGCTGGTGGCGGGAAAGGCTAAAAAGACGACCACGGGAAAGGCTGAAAAGCCGGTGGTCATGTCCGGGGCGGTCCCGGAGTGGTCCAGCACCACGGCGATCTCCAAACTGCTGGGAAAAACTGTCCGGCGGATCCAGCAGTTGACCCAGGAGGGTGTCCTGGAAACCGAGGTGCCGCCCGGCGGCGGCGCCCGGAAGTATCGGACCTGCGAAACGGTTCAGCGGTATATTGCCCATGTTGAGCAGAAAGCCCAGGAAACCGGGGAAAACAGCCGGGCGGCGGAACTGAACCTGAAAAAACTGCAGGCGGAGGTGGACCTGAAAGAGAGCCAGGGCCAACTCCACCGCCTGAAAACAGCGATTGCAGAGGGCAAATATATTTCGGCAGACCAGGCCACCGAGGAACTGGCGGAGTTCCTGGCCACGTTCAAAAAGTTTGCCATGAATATCCCGCCCCGCATGGCCGGCACCATGTCCAGCTATGCCGACGCGGTGACGGTCCGGGCCATGGAAAAAACCATGCGTAAGGAATTGGAGGCCCTGCTGGCCGCATTTTCGGACGGAGCCGTGGCAGAGCAAGCGGAGGACGGGGAGCCATGAAAAAATACCGCCAAAAGCCTTATGCCGTGCCGCCGTGGATCCACAAGGCTGTGCAAGTATTACGCCCCGTCGAGCGGGTCCCCGTGTCGAAATGGGCAGAGGCCAACCGCGTCCTGCCGGACAGCAATTCCATACCAGGCCCGTGGCGCAATAGCGTGACCCCGTACCTGGTGGAGATCATGGACGCCTTTTCTGACGAAATGGTAGAGGAAATTATTTTTGTGAAGCCCACCCAGGTGGGCGGCACCTCTGCCATGGAGAATATGCTGGCAAGCGCGATAGCCCAGGACCCGGCGCCGGCCATGTGCGTCTACCCCTCCGACGATCTGGCGGAGCGCACGGTGGAAAGCAAACTGGACCCGATGATCAAAAGCTGCAAGGTCCTGGCCGCAAAATACCGGATCAACGACAGCAAGAAACTGGCCCTAAAGTTTGCGGATATGACGGTATGGCTGACGGGCGCCAACAGCCCGGCAGACCTGGCCAGCACAAATATACGCTATCTTTTCATGGACGAAGTGGACAAGTTCCCCGGAGCCTCCAAGAAAGAGGCGGACCCCGTTTCCCTGGCCAAGGAGCGCACAAAGACGTTTTTCAACCGAAAGATCTTCATGGCCTCCACGCCGACCCTGAAAACGGGCCATATCTGGAAAGCCAAAGAGGCGGCGGACGTTGAAAAGCATTATTTCGTCCCCTGCCCCCATTGTGGGGCATTTATCGAATTGAAGTTTGCACAAATCAAGTGGCCATCCAAAGAGGATGTACCAGAGAGCGCGGACCGAGCGGAAATGGCAACCTACGTCTGCCAGGAATGTGGGTGCGTGATTACCGACCAGGACAAGGGGAAAATGCTGGCCGCCGGGCGTTGGAAACCTGTGCGGCAAAAAACCCAGCACCCCAAAAGCGTGGCCTTTTGGATGAACACCCTATATTCCCCCTTTACCCGCTTTTCTGATATTGCGCGGGAGTTCATGCGATCCAAAAACGACCCGGAACTGCTGCACAATTTCGCCAATAGCTGGCTGGCCGAACCCTGGGAGGACACCAAGCTGAAAACCAACGCCGAAATGGTGATGGAGCGCCAGACGAAAACACCGGAATGGACGCTGCCGCCATGGACCAAGCTGGTGACCGGCGGGATCGACGTACAGGAGAATTGCCTGTACTGGACGATCCGGGCCTGGGGCGATTATATGACCAGCCAAAATATTTCCCACGGGCAGGCCCTTTCCATGGGTGAGGTTGAACGGATTATGAATACCGAGTTGACCATGCCGAACGGCGAAAAGGTCATGGTCAACCTGGCCCTGATGGACAGCGGCGATCAGACGGAGGACGTTTACGAGTTCTGCGCCCTGAACTCTGACTGGGCGCTGCCCTGCAAAGGCACCACCACCATGCTGTCCCATTACCGCCTTTCCACCGTGAACAAGGCCGGGAGCCGGGCCAATGGCATGACCCTGGTACTGGTGGACGGCGGCAAGTACAAGGACCAGATCGCCGCCCGCATGAGGAAAGAAAACGGGACCGGCGCCTGGATGGTATATCAAGGCTGCGATCTCGATTACGCCGAACAGGTCACCGCAGAACACAAGATCACCGAGCGGAGCGGGGGCAAGGAGGTCCAGCGGTGGGTCCTGAAAACCTCCCACGCGGACAACCATTACCTGGACTGCGAAGTGTACGCGGCGGCGGCTGCCGACGTGCTGGGCGTCCGCAACCTCTACCTGCAGAACCGAGTGGAGGAGAACGCCCAGGAGGTCAAAAAGCGGGCGGAGCCGAAACCGGACGCCCGCCCCCAGGAGGAAAACTGGATCAAAGATAACGATAACTGGATTTAACGGAGGCCATGAACATGAGCAACACCAACAACCCGGCGGAAATGCTGGAGCAGATCAACGCCGCGATCACGGCGGTGCTTTCCGGCGGCCAGTCCTACAAGATCGGCAGCCGGAGCCTGACCCGCGCGGACCTGTCCACGCTCCAGGCCATGCGGGCAGAACTGGAGGCGCAGATCACCGTCGGCCAAGCCTCCCCCCTGCTGGATCGCACCTATGTGGCGTTCTTTGACGGGAGGTAACCGGAATGGACGACAAAAACACGTCGCTGGCCAGCCAAGTAGCCGGGCATTACGGTTACGACACATTATCCACGTCAAGGGGAATTTGGGAAAACGAACCTGGAGTTTTACAAAAAATCGCATTATTGCCGGAAGTCCTGGACGAAAAGAAAAAATGCCGGGTCATTATCGACTACGACCCGGCATTTTCAAGAGTTCTTGTGCAAATTTTTGACGGTCAAGCCTCCCGGCAGGGGCAGCCATGCGGGAACAGCGGGGAATTTGTAAAATCCTCCGAACTGTCCCAATAAACCGTAATAGCTACCAGACCACGGCCTTTTTCGTAATGTTCGCTGGTAAGAAAAGCGTAACCGTCAAGCCGTTCAAGCACGGAAACCCTTTCGTCAGCGGGCAGGCCGCTGACATCCACAATGTACTGTTTGATAAAATCACCCCCTTTCCCGCCTAAATACTACCACATGAGGCGCAAACGGGGCAACAAATCCAGAAAGGAAGTGACGCCATGGGAGCCATTGACAAGATCATAGGCGTGGTTTCTCCCCAAAAAGCCTATGAGCGCGAAATGTGGCGCCAGGCATTGGAGGTGGCCAGAGGCTACGACGCCGCCAGTTATGGGCGCCTGAACTCCGGCTGGAGGGTCCACAACGACAGCGCGGAGAACACGGACAGAATGACCCGTGACGTGATCCGCGCCCGCGCCCGCGACCTGGAGCGCAATAGCGATATTGCCCAGGCGGTCCTCCACGCCTTTGAGCGCAACGTGGTGGGCAAGGGTTACACCCTGCGGGCAAAGACCGGGGACGAAACCCTGAACAAAGAGATCGAAAAAGCGTGGAAACGCTGGTGCAAGGCCCGCAACTGCGACGTGACCGGGGAACAATCTTTTAACCAGATCCTACGCATGGCCGTGGACCGCAAAAAGGTGGACGGCGGCCTGCTGTTCGTCTACCGCTACACCGAGGGCGGCGTGGTCCCGTTCAAACTGCAGATCATGGAAGTGGACGAACTGGACACCAGCCAGACCACACCGCACCAGCGGGGAAACCGCGTTGTGGGAGGTATCGAGTACAACCAGTACAGGCGCCCGGTGGGCTACTGGTTCCGACAATATGACATTGAGGGCTGGCAACTGACGCAGCCGGTGTATATCGAGGCCAAGGACGTTTATTTTTACAAATCAAAGCGGCGGCCCAGCCAGTTGCGTGAAATCTCCGACATGACCCACACGATCACGCGGATCAGGGACACAAACGAGTTTATAACCGCTGTGTCCGTCAAGGAGCGGATCGCGGCCTGCCTGGCCGTATTCATCAAAAAGGCAGTCCCGGCGGGCGGGTTCGGGCGCGGCGGCGTCAGAACGGAAAACGGCACCGTGGACTATGAGGGCAAGAAGCTGACGCCGGGCATGATCCAAAGCCTGGGCGCCGGCGACGAAATCCAGGTGGTGGATCCCAAGGGGGCCGCCTCTGACGCCACGGCCATGGTCAAAACGCAGCAGGCATTGATTGGCGCCGGCCAGGGGTTGAGTTATGAGGCTGTCAGCCGCGACATGGCGGGCGCCACCTACTCCTCCGCCCGTCAAAACGCCATCGAGGACGAAAGCACCTACGCCGAGGACGTGGAAATGCTCACGGACTTTATGAGCGAGGTTTACGAAAACTTTGTGATCTCCGGTTATCTCTCCGGGCTGTTCAATATGCCCGGTTTTTGGGATAAAAAGGCGGACTACCTGGATCATACATGGGTAAAGGCCCCCAAAAAGTGGATCGACCCCTCCAAGGAAAGCACCGCCAACAAAACCGCCCTGCAATCCGGTCAAAAAACCTACCAGGATATTTGTGCGGAGCAGGGCAAGGACTGGAAAGACGCCGTGGACGAAACGGCGGAGGTCCTGAAATATGCCCGCGAAAAGGGCGTTGAGATGGGAGGTGTGATATTTGGAAATGGTACGACAGCAGCCCAGCAAAACACCGGATCCGAACCGGGCCAGGGATAAAAACCAGGGCACCCGGAGCCAGGGGCAGATCGTTTTCCGCGCAGCGGAGGATCAGAACAGCCGGCGGCGGACGATCAGCTTTTCCAGCGAGGAACCATACCAGCGTTGGTTCGGTATGGAGATCCTGGACCATTCGGACGGAGCCATGGACCTTTCCCGCCTGAATGAGGTGGGCGTGGTCCTGTTCAACCACAACACGGACAAGGTGCTGGGCCGAGTTCTGCGGGCCTGGGTGGAGAACCGCCGGGGCATGGCAGAAATTGAGTTCGACACCGACGACGACGCCGAAAAGATTTTCGGAAAGGTCAAGGCCGGAACCCTGAAAACCACGTCTGTCCGCTATGCGGTGGACAGCTGGGAGGAAGTGGCACCGGGCAAGACCTCCGCAGACGGACGTTTCACCGGCCCGTGTCAGATCGCCCGGAAATGGACACCCATGGAGGTTTCCATTGTGTCCGTACCGGCAGACGCCACCGTGGGCGTTGGGAGGGCTGACGGCGAACAGAACGCCGGCGGCACCACCCTTTCCCTTTATGAGCGACAGATCCAGATCAACAAAAACAGATATTGGAGGTAAGAAAAATGACCATTCAGGAAATGATCGCCCGCCAGCAGGAGATCGTCAACGGCGCCCGCGCCGCTGGCCGTGACCTGACGGCGGAGGAGCAGGCCGAATTTGACAAGCTGCAGCGCCAGATCGACGAAGCGGACGACGGCCAGGGCGGAGAGCCTGCCGGCGGCGCTCCTGCCAGCGGCCAGCGCAGCGCGGACGATCCCGCCCAGGGCGGAGATCCTGCCCCTGCTGACGGCCAGCGTGGTGCCGGCGCCCCTACCGCTGCCCCTGCCGCCCCCGTTGCCCCTGACGCCGGCCAGGCCGTGACCGCAGAGCGCCAGCGGATCAGCGACATTGTGGCCCTGTGCCGCCAGACCGGCATGGAACCGGATCAGTATATCCGCAGCGGCGCCACCATGGACACCGTGCGGACCGCTGCCCTGGAACACCTGATGAAGCACGGGCGCCCCCTGTCCAGCCGCATGAATGACGACCCCGGCGACAATTTCCGGGCCGCTGCCACTGACGCCTTGCTTATGCGTACCGGCGTGAACGTGGAGAACCCCGCCCAGGGCGTGGAGCAGTTCCGGGGCATGAGCCTGCGGGATCTGGCCATTGAGTGCATGGCCCGCGACGGCCAGGGCAGCACCACCGAACTGCTGCGGATGGGCAAGGACGATCTGTGGTCCACGGCCTGCCGCCAGTTCTTCAACCCCACTTCCGCGTTTCCCGCGATCCTGGACAACACGATCCGCAAGACCATTGAGAACAGATACCAGACCGTGCCCACCACGTTCCAGCTGTGGACCAGCAAGGGCAGCGTGGCCGACTTCAAGCCCACCAAGGATCATTCCTATCTGGCGGGCGGCGCCGGCGAGTTCCTGCGCGTGGGTGAAAACGGCGAACTGAAGCACGACACCCCCAAGACCGAACTGCTGCCCCAGCGCAAGGTTGACACCTATGGCCGCCAGTTCTCCATGAGCCGCCAGGCGTTTATCAATGACGACATTGGTTTCATTACCGAGGTCCCCGGCCTGTATGCGGCCAGCGCCAAGCGCACGATCAACAAGCAGGTGTATTCCATCCTGGTGCAGAACCCCGCCGTTTTCGACGGTGTGCCCCTGTTCAACGCTGCACACAACAACCTGATCACCGCAGGCGCCAAGCCCTCCATTGATACCATGCAGGCCATCATGCTGAAACTGCTGCGCCAGACTGATCCGTTTGGCGAGGCCATCACCATCCAGCCCCGTTACATCATCGTGCCCGTGGGCTATGGTTTCCTGCTGTCCCAGCTGTTGGAAACCCAGCAGATCGAGGTTTCCGGCATTGGCAGCAAGACCATGAACCCCCTGTATAACTACCGCAACCAGCTACAGGTCATTGAGGAGGGCACCCTGAACGTCCTGGCCGGCGACAATGCGGTGCCCTGGTTCATGGTGGGCGATCCCAGCTACGCCAAGTCCATCCAGGTTGATTACCTGAACGGCCAGGAAACCCCCACCATTCGCCGCAGCGAGGTCCCCGGCCAGCTGGGCTATGTTTGGGACATTTGGCTGGATTGGGGCATTACCGCCGTGGACTTCCGTGGTATTGCGAAAAACCCCGGCGTGACCATCGAATAAGGGAGGTAAAGAAAAATGAAAGCTACCTATTGGCAGCGGGGTGAAACCCTGGACTACACCCCCGAAAAGGCCGTCGAGAACGGCGAAGTTGTGAGCCTGGGCACCCGGATCGGCGTGGCTGGTTCCGACATCCAGGCGGGCGAACTGGGCCACCTCCATGTGGTGGGTGTCTTTGAAATGCCCAAGGCCGCGTCTGTGCCCATCACCATGGGCGCCGCCGTCTACTACGACGCCGGCGCCGGCGCGATCACCACCACAAGCGCCAGCAACGTCCCGGCGGGCTATGCCGCCGCAGCGGCGGACGCCAACGACGCCACCGTGCTTGTCAAGCTGCTGGGCTGATCGGAGGACGCCATGAAAAAGTTTCTGTCCTGAAAAATATCTGAATGGAGGAACCGCACATGAAAGCATTGACCGCAAAGCGGGCGGTCCTGTATCAGGGCCGTATGTATGAGCCGGGCGACACCCTCCCCGCTGGTGACAGCACAATGGTGGAGGCGTGGCTGGAAGCCGAAAGCGCGGAGTGGACCGGAGAGACCAAGGAACCCGCCCAGGAGGCCCAGGAGAACACAGAGGACACCACGGAGGCCCAGGAGGGCGCAGAGGGCACCATAGACGTTGTGGACGGCCACATGACCCGCGAGAGCCTGGAAACCTTGACTAAGGCCAATCTGGAAGAGCTGGCCAAGGACATGGGCGTGGAGATCCCCAGGGGCGCCACCAAGGCACTGATCATTGAGCGGCTGGCGGCGGCACCCGTTGAGGTGCCGGCCCCTGACGGGGGTGCCCAGTAATGGGCGCCCCCAGCTTTAAGGACCAGATCGCGGCGGACATCGGCACGTTTCTGAACGTCCAGGAGTTTGCGGACATTCACACCGTTAACGGCCAAAAAATGACCGTGGCGGTGGATGAAAACGAGATCCTGGAGCGGGATAAATCCAGGCTGGGGACCCATTTGGACGGGCTTTACAAGTCAAGGCGCCTGATCTATGTGGCGCGGGTGGAGTTTGGACCCCGCCCGGCCATTGGTGCCATGCTAACCCTGGACGGGCGGCAGTACAAGGTAACGGACTGCACCGAGGAGGCCGGCGTGCTGGCCATTGAGTTGGGAGCGACGCGCACATGAGCGAACTAACGTTTTTGGAGATCGACACCGACGCCGAAGTGGAAAAGATCGTCCGCCAGCTGGACAGGTTCAAGGACAAGTTGGGGGCGCCTGACGTTCTCCAAAAGGTAGTAAAGACCACCGCGCAGAAAGTCAAGACCCAGCTTGTCAAGGACGCCAAAAAACGCTACGCCCTGGTAGACGAAAGCGGACTGAAAGACCAGGCCAAGGGAGCGCCGAGGGTTTCCACCCAAAAAGGCGCTGCCGTTTCCGCTGTGATCACGTCAAAAGGTCCCATGCAGGACATTATGGCGTTTCTGACCCAGCCGAATACCAAAACAGGCGCGGCGGCGGCCCAGGTTTTGAACGAGGGCCGCGAAAAAGAGTTGAAAAAGGGCGATCTGAAAGCCTTTGTCACTCGATTTGCCAGCGGCCACGTTGCCATTGTTCAGCGGAAAGGCGAGAACCGCCTGCCTGTAAAAAAACTCCTGTCCCCGGCTGTTCCCCATATGCTGGGAAACGAGGAGGTACGGAAACAGGCCGAAACGCTGGCGTTTCAGATCATGCAGACGGAAATGGAAAAGCAGATCCGAAAGATCACCGCAACGACATAAAAAAACGACGGCCCGGAGGCCGCCGATGGCTGTTCAGTTTGCAAGGCTGGGCAGGATCCAGAGATCCACAACCATATCGGGCAGTTGCGTGGCCACTACGTCGCCGCTGGACACCTTTTCCACAATGTCAGCGGGAACGGTAAAGCTAATCACTTTACCCTCCGAACCGTCGGACATATCCGCCACGGCCCAGTATTGCAGTTCGCAGCCTGTAAAGCCCTGGTTTGCGATCAGGCCCACGACGTTGTGATAATTCTGCGCGACAGTCAGATCGTTGGTGGAACTGGGTTTGATCTTTGCCTTAACCACCACGACCCCGTTTGTTTCCCGGTTGTCGCTCAACTCCAGCAATTCGCCGTATTTCAGGCCACCGTCATTTTCAGAGGTTTCAACGGATCCGGGTTCGCTTTCGGCGGAAGTATCGGAGGAAGAACCGCAGGACGAAAGGCAGAGAATGAACGCCAGCACAATGAGAAAAACAAGTGATTTTTTCATGGGGATAACTCCTTTCTGTGGCCGTGGAGCGGCCCTGTTTGCTGACTATTACCACGGATTTCTGATTATTACCACATAAGCGATTATAAGTTGCAAAACACGACTTTGCAAGGGGGCGCAATCATGTGACACAAGAAAACCTGCTGGACGCCGTTGTGGACGACCTGAAAAAGCTATTTGCCCACGACAGGCTGGCCAACTCCATGGGCGCCGAGCGGGAGATCCGGGTTTTCCCGCAGGATCTTCCGTGCCGCGAGGGCGACGACGAAGAAACCGAACCGGACAACCTGCCGGAACCATATGTGATCGTCCGGTTGCAAAAGGGCACCTTGCCGGAGCAGGACGAACAGCAGACGGTCAACGTCATTTTGGTGGCCTGCGTATGCGACCCGGATCCGAACCGGCAAGGCTACCGGGACGCCCTCCACATCGTCAACAGCATTATGACCCACTACGGTGCAAATGGCGTCGTTGGTGGAAAGTATGTGCTGCAATATCCAATCGAATGGGCCACCCAGGAGGAGGAAACACACCCGTACTATTTCGCCGCCGTGTCGCTGAATTTTGAGGCGCCGGCGATCTTCAAGGAGGTGCCAGAAACATAATGGCAAAGGCCAAAAAGAGCGAACAGACCGCCGGCACGGTGGTCTATGTTGGCCCCACCGTCCCCGGAGTGGCCAACCAAAACACGTTTTACAGCAACGGGATCCCCGCACCCCTGGCGGAAGCCATCACCAAAAACCCGCCCATGGGCGGCCTGGTGATCCCGCTGGACCAGCTGCCGGACGCAATGAAGAAACTGCGCGGCGGCTATGGTCACATTTACCGCCTGTATCGCCTGGTACAGGCCAAACTTTAACAGGAGGTATAAACCATGTCTTATTTTCATGGAGTTTACAACTCCGAACAGGACACCAGCCTGACCACCCCGATCCAGGGCAGCGCGGGCCTGCAGGTCATTTTCGGCGTTGCGCCAATCCACCTGGCAAAGGACCCGAAAAAGGCCGCCAACACCCCCCTGCTGTGTTACAGCTTTAAGGAGTGCCAGGAGGCCGTGGGCTATTCCGACGACTTCAAGACGTTCAGCCTGTGCCAGTCCATTGACGCCTGTTTTCGCGTGTTCAATGTCGCCCCCGTTATCCTGGTGAACGTGCTGGACCCCACCAAGGCGACCCACACCACCGAGAACGCGGCGGAGGACTGCGACGTGGCGGACGGCATGATCTTCTACGAAAAGCAGCACGTCATGTTGGACACCCTGGTGGTGAGAAACAACTCTGCCGAACTGGTGGCGGGCAGCGACTACACCGCAGCCCACGCAGACGACGGCACCGTGGTGATCACTCTGCTGTCTGCGGCAGCCAAAGAGGCCGCCAGCCTGTCCGTGTCCAGCACCAGCATTAAGCCCAGCGCCGTGACCTATACCGACATTGTGGGCGGCGTGGACGCCGCCACTGGCAAGGAAACGGGCCTGGAACTGGTGCGCCAGATCTACCCCAAGTTGGGCATGACCCCCGGTATTCTGCTGGCCCCGGGATGGAGCGACAACGCCGTGGTGTGCGCGGCCCTGCAGGCCAAGACCGAGGCGATCAACGGCTGTTTCGACTGCTGCACCTATGTGGACATTTCCACCGGATCCGACGGCGCCAAGGTCTACACCGACGTAAAGGGAGCCAAGGAGGCCATGGGAGCCAGCGGCACCCATACGGCGGCTTTCTGGCCCAAGGCGGCCATTGGCGACAAGGTTTACTGTATGTCCGCCATGGCGGCGGCCCTGACGGCCTACAACGACGCCAGCAACGCAGACGTGCCCTATGAAAGCCCGTCCAATAAGGACCTGCGGATCACCGGCACCGTGCTGGACGACGGCACCGAGGTGGTGCTGGACCAGCAGCAGGCCAGCGATGTGCTGAACGCCAACGGCGTGATCACCGCGATCAACGCCAACGGGTTCAAGCTGTGGGGCAACAATACGGCGGCCTATCCCTCCACCACGGATCCGAAAGACCGCTGGCTGGCGGTGCGGCGTTTCTTTGACTGGGACGGAAACAATTTCATCCGCACTTATTTCCAGAAAGTTGACAAGCCCGGAAACAAGCGCCTGATCCAGTCCATCGTGGACAGCCAGAACATTATCGGCAACGGGTACGTTGCCCGCGACTACTGCGCCGGCTACCGGGTGGAGTTCCGCAGCGACGAGAACCCGGTCACCAACCTGCTGAACGGCCATTTGACTACCCACACGTTCCTGGCCCCCTACATTCCGGCGGAGTACATCGAAAATATCCGCGAGTACGACGTGGACGCCCTGCAGGCGGCATTTGGAGGTAACTAACAATGAGTGAAAAATCTATCCCTACCAAGATCAACAAGTACAACGTCTACGCCAAGGGAAACAAGTTGCTGGGACGGGGCGACGAAATGGAACTGCCCAAGTTTGAAACCCCCAGCGAAACCGTCAGCGGTGCCGGGATCCTGGGCGAGATCGACGACCCCACCGTGGGTTATTTCACCAACCAGACCATGGACGTGCCTTTCCGGGTCCTGGATCAGGCCGCCGTGGATATGCTGGACATGACCAAGGCCGTCCAGCTGGAGATCCGGGGCGCCCAGCAGACCACGGACAGCGAGGGAAACATTGTTTTCCGAGATATGCGCGTTGTGGTCCGTGGCCGCTCCAGCGGTTTTACCCCCGGCAAGCTGAAAAACGGCAACACCATGGAAACGTCCGTGACCCTTTCGATCCTGTATATCCTGATCGAACTGGAGGGCGAAAGCATGGTGGAACTGGACAAGCTGAACGAAGTATTTAAGATCCGTGGCATGGATATGCTGGCGGAGATCAAGGAGATGTGCTGACATGGAGAACCTGAACGAAAAGAAAGCGGCGGAGGACGCCCTGGTGCTGAAATTGGCCAAGCCATACAAGTTTGACCAGCAGGAATATACGGAGGTGGATCTGCACGGCCTGGAGAATACCACGGCGGCAGACCTGGACGCCGTGGGAAAGATCCTGCAGCAGACCGGCACGGTTTCCCCCATGCCGGAAATGACGCTGGGGTACAGTTGCTATTTGGCGGCCCGGGTGTCCGGCCTCCCTGTGGAGTTCTTCGAGGGACTTCCCGCCCGCGAGGCCATCAAGCTGAAAAACGTGGTCACGGGTTTTCTGTACGGCGGGGATGGGGACAACTAACCCCCGCCGTGCTGAAAAAGGGCTGTGTGGCCCTGTCCATGCAGTTGCATACCGGGTTTGACTATTTTATGGGGTTGTCAATAGACGACCTGAACGAGATCGCGGAAACTGTAAAAACCGTTGTGGAGGAGGTGGCCGGGCATGGCAACAAAAAGTAAGACCTACGAACTGGCGGTGAAAATCGCTGGCAAGTATGACAGTTCTATGAAAAAAGCCTGCCTGGACGCAGAAAAGGATCTTTCCGAACTGGGAAAGAGCGCCAAGGCAGCGGGAAAGGTGGCCGCCACGGCCCTGACCGCCGCTGCGTCGGCGGCGGTTGCCGTGGCGACCACCTCCCTTTCTACATACGCCGACTTTGAGCAGGCCATGGCCAACACCGCAGCCATAGCGGGAGCCAATGAGGAGCAGTACAAAGCCCTGGAGGCGGCGGCCCGTGAAATGGGTTCAAAGACCACAAAAACGGCGACAGAGGCGGCGGAGGCGTTGGGCTACATGGCCCTGGCGGGCTGGAACACGCAACAGTCTATTGCCGGCCTGGAGCCGATCCTGCGCCTTTCAGAGGCTACGCAGATGGACCTTGCGCGGTGCAGCGACCTTGTGACCGATAGTATGTCGGCCCTGGGGCTGGGCGTGGAAGATATGGCCGGGTATTTGGATCTGGCTGTCCAGACCAACAACAAAGCCAACACCACGGCGGAAATGCTGATGGAGGCATTTATAGGGTGCGGCGGTGCCGCACGGACCGCAGGGGTGGATATGACCGACCTTTCCACCGCCCTGGGTATTCTGGCCAACAACGGCACCAAGGGGGCGGAGGCCGGCACGGCCATGAACGCCATGTTGGTCCGCATGACCTCCAAAGACGCGGCAATTAAGGCAATGAAAAAGCTGAAAGTTTCCGCGTTCGACACGGCGGGAAACTTCCGGGGCCTGGAAACAGTCCTGGGGGACCTGTCCAAAGCCATGGCCAACCTGTCCACGGAGGAGAGGGCGGCCTATATGTCGCAGATTGCAGGCACCAACTATTACACCGAAATGTCCTATCTGCTGGACGCCGTAACGCAGGGTGCGGACGGGGCGGCCAGCGCGTGGGCCAACCTGGAGGGCCAGCTGCAAGGCAAGGACGGCGCCCTGATGAATATGGCCGGACAGGTCACCAACACGCTGAAAAGCGCAAAGGAGATCTTTATGTCCGCCGTACAGGAGGCGCAGCTGACGATTGGCGAACAGCTGGCGCCCTATGCCCAGGAGGGATTCACCTATCTGGCCAACGAGGTCCTGCCGGAGGTAACCACGCAGATGGGGGTCCTGATCCCGCATCTGATCGAGGCGGCAAAATGGGCATGGGAGAACCGGGACACCATTTTGAAGATCGGCGGCGCGGTGCTGGGCACCGTTGTGGCCTATAAGACAGCCAAAACGGCACTGACGGCATACCACGCCGTTTCCAGCCTGCACAAGGCGTATGTCATGGCCATGGCCGGGCGTCACCTGCCCGCCCTGATTGCGGCAAAGGTAAAGGACAAGGCGGAAACGCTTTATCTGTATGCGCTGGAGGGAAAGGACCTGCTGCTGAAAGCGAAAAGCACGGCGGCGGTTGCGGCCCATACCGTGGCAGTAAAGGCCAGCACCGTGGCCTCCAAGGCGGCGGCAATAGCCACAAAGGCCCTGGGCGTGGCCGTGAAGTTCCTGACCAGCCCCGTGGGGATCGCCGTCATGGCGATCATGGCCCTGGTGGCCGCTGGCGTCTGGCTTTATAAAAACTGGGACACCGTAAAGGCCAAGGCCGACGAACTGGGCGCAAAGATCGGCGCCATTTGGGCGAACATCGACGGCGCGGTGACGGCGGCGATCTCCGCAATTTCGGAGCGGTTCCCGCTGCTGGGCGCCGTCCTGTCCGGTGTATGGACCAGCATACAAGACTGTTGGGCCAATATCCAGGCGATTTTCTCCAATATTATCAGCTTCATTGACAACGTGTTTTCCGGCAACTGGAGCGCCGCCTGGCAGAACATAGTCAACATTTTTGGGAACGTGTTCGGCCTGATCGTGAACCTGGCAAAGGTGCCGATCAATGCGGTTATCTCCGCAATTAACTGGGTGCTTTCCAAGATCAACAGCATTTCCGTGACAATCCCGGACTGGGTGCCGGGCGTGGGCGGTAAAACCCTGGGCTTTAATATTCCGACCATTCCGGCGTTGGCTGCTGGCGGCGTGGCTACGGCCCCCACCCTGGCCATGATCGGAGAGGGCGGAGAGCCGGAGGCGGTGCTGCCGCTATCCAAGCTGGCGGCCCTGCTGGATGAATGGAGCAAAAAGCCCAAGCCCAGCGGCGGCGGAGGCCAGGGCGGCGGTGACACGCCGATCCAGTTCTCCCCTGTGTTCAACTTCTACGGACCCACCACCAAAGAGGAGGCCGTGGAGGCTGGCCGGGTGAGTTTCGCAGAGTTCAAACGCCTGTATGAGCGCATGAAAGCCGAGGAGCGGCGCAAGCAGTTCAGCCCGGCATAAGAGGAGGACGCCATGGCAAACACCTATACAACGCAGCAGGGGGACGCCTGGGACGTGATCGCCCTTCGGGTCTACGGATCCGAGAAATACACCGGGTTCCTTATGCAGGCCAATTTCAAGCACCTGGACACGTTCATTTTTGACGCGGGTGTGGTCCTCCAGACCCCGGCCTCGCCGGAGGGCGCGGAAGCGAGCGCGGCGCCGTTCTGGAGGGCTGAAACATGAGGACCCGAAAGGCGGAGGTGGAGATCACCTACAACGGCGCGGCGGTAACCACGAAACTGGCCAAGTATGAAACAGAGGTCACCTACACGGATCCGGCCAGCGGAGAGGCCGACACCCTGGACATTACCATGCACGACAGAGATCGCCAATGGAACACGGCATGGGTCCCCCTTATGGGGGACACCATGACCGCCACCATAAAGGCCAAGGACTGGAGCCGCGCGGGAGACACCAAGATCCTGCCCTGCGGTTTCTTCATTCTGGACAATTACGAATATTCCGGCTGGCCGCTTGTGGCGAATATTTCCGCCGTGTCCGTGCCCGCAGAGGGCAGTTTTCGGGCAACCGAGCGGACCAAGACCTGGGAGGACGTGACGATCCAGGAGATCGGGAAAGAGATCGCAAAGCGGGCCGGTATTTCTCTGGCCTGGGACGTGGAGGGCGAACCGTTCACGATCAAAAGCGTGGAGCAGGCGGCGCAGACTGATTGCGAGTTTTACATGGACCTATGCGACACCTACGGGCTGGCCATGAAAGTCTATTCCCAAAAAATCGTGGTCTATGACCGGGAGGCGTACAAGAAAAAGGACCCCGTGGCCAAGATCACCGAGGATGAGATCACCTCCTGGAGTTGGTCCAAAAACCTGACCGGAACCTATACCGGCGGGGAGTACACCTACACGGACCCCAACACCGAGGAGGAAATAAAGGTCATCGTGGGCACCGGCACCCGGATCCTGAAACAGTCCGGCAAGGCAGACAGCCAGGCCGACGCGGAGCGGAAGATCAACGCGGCGGTGGCCAAGGGGAACCATGGCGCCACCAAACTGTCCCTGACCGTCAAGGGCCGCCCGGATCTGGTGGCCTCCCAATGCGTCACCGTGGTGGGCCTGGGTAAGCTGTCCGGCAAATACTACATTGACAGCGCCGCCCACCACATCACCGGATCCAGCGGTTACACCACGGACCTGGAACTGTCCCTGGTGGAGGCCATGACCGAGGAAGTGATCAAGGACGCCACCGAGCGGCTGGCCGCTGTTGGCGTTATGAACACCCCAAGCTATTGGGTGGCCCATTACAAGGACGTGGGCAGCCTGGGCGGCCTAATCCTGAACATGGCCACACGGATCAAGGTCAACCAGCACGGCACCAGCGTCAAGACGGTGCCGGAGGCCCTGGAGGTCCTGACCAATACGGGCGTAATCAACTCCCCCGACTACTGGGCCAAAAAATACACCGCCGTGGCATGGCTGGACACGCTGCTGATCAACGCAGCCAACGCCATGACACCGTAAGGAGGAACCAATGGAAAACGAGATCAGACTGGGCAAGGTGTCCTCTGTCAACTACACCGCCGGCATGGTCCGGGTGGTGTATCACGAAAAGGACGACAGCGTGACCCGTGAGATCCCTATGCTGTCCGATGAATACAATATGCCCGCGCCTGGGGACATGGTGCTGGTCCTCCACCTTTCCAACGGCACGGAGGCCGGGGTGGTCCTGGGACGCCCCTGGAGCGGGAAACACAAGCCGCCGGAGGGCGTGGCGGGCCTTTATCGCAAAGACCTGGCCCGCACCCCCGGCGAGGCCATGATCCGCTACCAGGGCGGCGTCCTGACCATCAAGGCCGCCAAAGCGGTGGAGGACGGCAACGTGGAGGTGACCGGGGATCTGGCCGTAAAGGGAAACCTGACCGTAACCGGCACCATTACCGCGCAAAGCGTGACCACCAGCGGCGACGTGGTGGCGGCTGGCAAGTCCCTGATCAGCCACACCCACACCGACAGCCTGGGCGGCAGTACGTCCGCGCCAAAGTAAGGAGGTGACCCCATGATCGGAACACTGGGGAGAAAAATTATTTTCGAGGTAAGCGACGACAAGGCCATGACGTTCCACGACATGACCCGCGATATTTCCAGCCGGTGGGCGGAACATGAGGTGCTGGGCTGCAAGCCTAAGCCGGAGTTTTTGGGGCCTGCAAACCAGTCTGTGAGCCTGACAATCACCCTTTCCTCATCCATGGGTGTGAGGCCCAGGAACGTGCTGGAGGCCATAGAGGGCATGGTGGAGGCCGGCACGGCGGAATATTTGGTGATCGGACATCGGACCGTCGGGAAAAATCCCTTTCGCCTGACGGCCTCCAGTGAAACGTGGGACCGTGTTTACAGCCGGGGCGAGTTGAGCAAGGCCACCGTCACCATTACCCTGGAGGAATACACATGAACGAAACCGTTTTGTACGACTTCAAACTGGCCTATACGTTCGCCGCCGACTGGCTGGCGGACCTGGACCGGCAGCTGGCTTTCCTGCTGTCCACGCGGGAGGGCACCGTGCCCATGGATCGGGAGTTCGGGATCAACATGGATTTTGTGGACAAGCCGCCGGAGGTGGCGAAAAGCCTTTACACGGCGGAGGTCACCAAAAAGGTGGCCCAGTATATCCCCACCGTGCGGGTCCAGGAAATCACATGGAGCGCGGCGGAGGGGAAATTATCCCCGAAAGTGGTGATCACAAGTGCCTGATTTTTCCGCAGTCAAAAACGCCCCGGACATTTCTTTCATTGACAATAAGACCATTGAGGACGTGCGGGACGAAATGGTGGCCGATTATGAGGAATACATGACCAAGGCCACCGGCCAGACCGTGACCCTGCCGCGATCCAGCCCCCACCGGGGCATACTGTACGCAACGGGCCTGCAGGTTTACCAAGCGTTCCAGTACATTGACCGAGCGGGCAAACAAAGCCTGCTGAAATACAGCTATTCCGACTTCCTGGACAACCTGGGACTGCTGAAAGGCGTTACCAGGTCCCCAGCCACGGCGGCGGTCACCACCCTGCGCTTTACCATTTCGGCGGTGCGCCAGGTGGCCACGGCCATCCCGAAAGGCACCAGGGTGTCCGCTGGCGGTTCCGTCTATTTCGCTACCGACGAATACGCGGAGATCCAGGCGGGCAGCAGCACGGTGGACGTGCCGGCCACCTGCACGGACGCCGGCACCGAGGGCAACGACCTGGCGGCGGGTGACCTGACCACCATGGTGGATCCGCTGCCCTATGTGGCCAGCGTGACCAACACCACGGCCACCGAGGGCGGAGCCGACGTGGAGAGCGACGACGACCTGGCGGAGCGGATTTTCCTTGCGCCCGGCGCATACTCCACCGCAGGCCCGGAGGACGGTTACCTGTTCCACGCCAAGCAGTTCAACCCCTCCATTGGCGACGTGGTGGCCACCAGCAACCAGGCGGCGGGCACGGTTGATATTGTTTTCATTATGGCCGACGGCAAGACACCGGGCACGGAAATGATCAACGGCCTAAAGGAATATCTGTCCGGCAAAACGCGGCGGCCCATGACCGACCTGGTGAACGTGTCCGCCCCCGCAGAGGTCACCTACACCGTGGATCTGACCTATTACATCAACCGGAGCGACAGCGCCAGGGCCGTGGCCATCCAGGAGGCCGTCCAGACGGCGGTGGCCGATTATCTGACCTGGCAGCGCACCATTGGGCGGGACATTAACCCCTCCAAGCTGGTGGCCCTGGTCATGGCGGCGGGGGCCAAGCGGGTGACCGTCACCGCCCCCACATACACCACGGTGGACGCCATCAAGGTTTCCGCCCTATCCGGCACCCCCACGATCAGTTATGGAGGGCTGGAAGATGATTAAATTAAACGGCAGCCGGTTTACGGCAGCCATGCCGGAGAACCTGAAAGAACAGCCGGAGGTCCAGGCGATTGCCTACGCCGTGGGGCGGCAGGTTGAAAAGCTGTGCGCCTACGCCGACAGCGCCCGGACCTACGCGGCGATCCAGTCCATGCCGGAGCGGGTCCTGGACCTGCTGGCCGTGGAACTGCGCACCCCGGCCTATGATGAAAATTACTCCATCAAGGTCAAACGGGCGCTGATCGAGGGGTCCCTGCTGTTTTACACGCAGATGGGCACCCCGGCGGCGGTGGAACGGATCATAGAAACCATTTTCGGGTCCGGCTACATTTCGGAGTGGTGGGAATATGGCGGCAGCCCCTACCACTTCAAGGCGTACACCACCAACCCGGCGATCACCTCCGACGACGTGGAGGAGTTCAAACGGGTGCTGGGGTCCGTCAAGCGCCTTTCCGCCTGGCTGGACGAAATCATTTTGGACCTGTCCACCGACGCGGCGGAGGTGTATGTGGCCCATTGGGTCCATACAGGCGATTTTATCACGCTCCAACGGGCGACTTTGTAAGGAGGTAAAAAACCGATGTTTGCGGCCCCAAAATTGACCGACGCCGGCAAAGCACTGTATTACGAAAACATGAGCGGCGCCGGGATCACATTTACAACCATTCAGATGGGCAACGGCACGATCACCGGATCAATTTCAGCCATGACCGCCCTTGTCAGCGCCGTGGTGACTATCGACGCCGCGGTGAAGAACAACGCGGAGCAGTACGCCGACGTGTCCGGCCATTTCTCCAACGCCGAACTGGAGGAGGGTTTTTACTGGCGTGAAATCGGCGTGTTCGCGGCGGATCCTGATTACCCCGACGACCGCAGCCACGACATTCTTTACTGCTACCAAAACGCTTATGACACGGCGGACTTTATCCCCGTGGCGTCGGTGGAAACGGTGGAAAAAAACATTACCGTGCCCATTATCGTGGGCGACGCCTCCACGGTGTCCTGCACCCTGTCCAGTTCGCAGGTGCTGGTGACGGGGGCGGACCTGGATGCGCACAACAAGGACGCGAACGCCCACAACGCCCTTTTCGAGAAGATCAACAAGGAACTGGGAAAGAAGCAGGACGCGATCACCGCCAAAGGC
Organism: Intestinimonas sp. UBA1698; assembly: GCF_002320075.1. Classification (NCBI taxonomy): domain Bacteria; kingdom Bacillati; phylum Bacillota; class Clostridia; order Eubacteriales; genus Intestinimonas; species Intestinimonas sp. UBA1698. The sequence continues at coordinate 56,644 of NZ_DCJO01000042.1, forward strand.
ATTTTGAAAGGCGGACAGGACGCAGAGGGAAACCCCGTTGTGACCCAGGCCACGGCGGGCGTGGACTACCAGCAGCCCACCCAGGTGCTGACGGAAAGCGACGCCATGGCCCTGACGGATACGGTTCCGTTTTTCTCCGGTTCTGCCGGTCAAAATCGCAAGGTCACGCTGAAAAAGCTAAAGGAGGCCCTGGGCGTCCAGTCTGCCAGTATCAACGTGACGACCTGCGCGGGTGCAACGGTGGTTTGCACCGACGGAGAAACCACCATGAACGGCGTGGGTTCCACTAAGTTCTCCCTGCCGGAGAACACCGGCACCTGGGAGGTTACGGCCACCCTGAACGGCCACACGGCCAGCGCCGTGGTGGAGGTCACCGGCGCCATGCAGTACAACGTGGATCTGGTGATTACCTCCAGCGTGGCGGTTACCCACGCACCCACGAAAACCGCCTACAACGTGGGGGAAACATTCGACCCAACGGGCCTGGTGGTCACCGCCACCTATGCCGACGGCACCACGGAGGACGTAACCGACGGCTGCACGTTCAGCCCCACCGTTATGGCCGCCAACACCACGGCGGTGACGATCAAATACCAGCGGGCGGGCGTGACGGTCACGACCACCCAGGCGGTCACGGTCCTGGAACTGTCCAGCATTTCCGTGAAAACCGCCCCCACCAAAACCGCCTATTACATCGGGGAGAGTTTCAACGCGGCGGGAATGGTGATCGAGGCCACCATGTCCAACGGGACCAAAAAGACCGTGACGGGCTGGACCTACACCCCCAGCGGTGCCCTTTCCAAGACGGACACGGCGGTGACGATCTCCTACACGGAAAACGGCGTCACCAAGACCTGCACCCAGGCGATCACGATCCGCACCCTGTCCAGCATTACCGTATCGACGGCGCCCACGAAAACCGCCTACAAGTACGGGGAGAAGTTCAGCAGCGCCGGAATGGTGATTACCGCCAAATATTCGGACAACGCCACCCGCGTGGTGACCGGCTGGACCTATTCGCCCACCGGTGCCCTGGGGCTGTCTAATGCCACCATCACGATTACATACGCGGAGGGCGGCGTGAGTAAGACCTGCACCCAGGCCATTACCGTGAGCAATTACCTTTCCAGTATCGCGATCACCCACGCACCAACAAAAACCGCCTATTTCACCGGTGAAATATTCGACAGCGCGGGAATGGTGGTCACCGCAACCATGGCGGACGGAAGTACCAAGACCGTCACCGGCTACACCTGCAGCCCCACCATCATGGCGGCCAGCACCACGGCGGTCACCGTCAGCTATACCGAGGACGGCGTGACCAAGACGACCACCACCCCGGTGACCGTCACCAGCATTTCCAGCACCCTGGCCTCCAACAGCTGGGCAACGATCCGCGCCGTGTCCGACACCGGCACGGCGGCCAATTACTGGAGCGTGGGCGACGCCAAGGGTATCACGATCAACGGCAAGGTTGGCAACACCACCTTCAGCAATCTTTCCATCAATGTTTTCATCTTGGGCTTCAATCACAACGCTTCCAGAGAAGGAAGCAACCGAATTCACTTCCAGATTGGAAAAATTGGAACCACCCCGGTTGCCCTGTGTGATGCCCAATATAACACCGACCAGACAGCTTCTGGTTATTTCAACTGGAACACTTCAAACATCAATAATGGCGGCTGGAAATCGTGCTATAAGCGTTCTACCCTGTACGGGAATAGTGGAACCCCCACCAGCCCGGTTTCTAACAGCCTTATGGCGGCGCTTCCTTCTGACTTGCGGGCCGTGATGCAACCTGTGACCAAATACACCGACAATGTGGCAAACGGAAGCGGTAATGTTCAAAGCAATGTGAATGCTACCACTGATTATCTGTTTGACTTGGCGGAATTTGAGGTATTCGGAGCCAGATATTATGCGAATACCTATGAACAAAATTATCAGCTTCAGTATGATTACTATAAGGCCGGTAACAGTAAGGTTGCTTATAAACATTCCGCCGTGTCCACGGCGGTTTGGTGGGGCCTTCGTTCTCCTCATTGCAGCTACCATTACAGTTTCATGATTGTTTGGACTGATGGCACCTACGGCAACAGTACCGCTAACACTTCTGGTGGGTTGCGGCCCGGCTTTGCCGCCTAATCCCCCGCAGGATGATCCCGCCCCCATCCCGCCCACGTAAGTGGTTGGGAACCCCGGAGAGAGAAACAAAACCCGTAAGGTGAAAGAATACTTCAACGATCACGGCAGGGTGCTGAAATTGCGGTGGCTATTCTATACGATTTTCAAAACGGAGGTGTAACCCATGTTCAAGATCACAAAAGACGGGGAAACCCTGGCCATGACCGAGGCCCCAAACTACATCAAGCAGGCGGCAAACGGCTGTTTTGTGCTGTGCCCGGAGGCGGAGGCCACGGGGATCGCGTACAACGGCACTGTTTACCACCTCCTGGGCCGCCCTGACATGGAGGGGGCGGAAATCACGGTCATGTTGGAGGAAACCGACGCAGGCACGGAAATTTCCAAAGCCGCCGACGCCACGGGGATCGTGTTTGTCACCATGGCGGAGGCGGGCAGCGTGGACGCCACAACGGCGGCGGAACACGCGGATCTGTTCGCCGCCTGGGCGGTGCCTGTGGCCTACACCGTGGGCCAGATCCGCAGGTACACAGACGGGAAACTGTATAAATGCGTACAGGCCCACACGTCACAAGCAGACTGGACGCCGGACACGGCCACAAGCCTGTGGACGCCGGTTTCCGACCCGGCGGAGGAATGGCCGGAGTGGTCCCAGCCGGTGGGCGCACATGACGCATACAGCAAAGACGCCAAGGTGTCACACAACGGAAGGCATTGGATCAGCACCGTGGCCAGTAACGTGTGGGAACCCGGCGTATACGGCTGGACCGAGGCGACGGAAGAAACGGAGGTGTAAGCCGTGGGCGCTGCCTACATCGTAAGAAAACGGGCGCGGTTTGTGAGTATCAACGGCCCCGTGAACCTCCCGTATGGCACCCCTGTGGACGCTGTGGACGGGTTTCTTGTGCATAATGGCCGCCCGCTATGCGCGGCAACCAGTGAGAGCGCACACCGCTATTTTGCACGAAACGACGACGGAAACGGCAAGACCCGCGGCGCCCTGATCGACGCCATCACGGCCAAGCTGGAGAAGAAAGACGCCGGCCATCAAATGCGGTGGGATCTCCTGTGGAGTGACCCGGAAGCGCAGAAATTACGCCACCCGGATCATGTGGATTTCTGGCTGTGGGGTCACACCTTTTTCGAGGCGGACCTGGCAGACCTGGAACACGTCGCCGGGCTGATCGGTGCGAGGGGGTGACGCTGCCATGGATTATATGAAACTGGTGGCGGATCTCTGCCAGATCATTGACCGACAGAACGAGATCACCAAGGCCATGGCGGAGCAGCTGGGCCAGCGCGACGCCCTCCGGTATGAGGAGGAAATGGCGGCGGTTCGGCGGGACTACGCCACCGCCATGGGGGAGGTGGCCCGGTGAACCAGGAAGAAATGGCCGTGAAGCTGACAGAGGTTGACGCCCGGAGCAAATCCAACACCCACCGGATCAATGAACTGGCCGGGCAGATCGACGCTGTGAACAGGCTGGCCACCGCCGTGGAGGTCATGGCCACCGAGCAAAAGCACCAGACCACCGCCATGGCGGAGATCAAGGCCGACGTGGCCAAGCTGGACGCCAAGGTGGAAACCATCGAGCAGAAACCAGCGAAGCGGTGGGACGGCATGGTGGAAAAGATCATTTACGGCATTGTGGGGGCGCTTGTCACGGCCCTGGGCGCAGGGATCATTTACCTGCTGACGGTGGCGGCATGATGAAAACCATTATTGTGGCCGTCGTGGCCTGGGCCATCGGCGCGGCGCTGGGGGTTCTCCTGGCCCGCGCTGCCCTGCGCCACCTCCGGCATAAGGTCCGGGACCTGCGCCGCCAACTGCGCGGGGAAAAGGGGAAAATGGGCGTCATGGACAAGGTGCTGATCCTGGAAGCCGTGGTGCTGATCGCCTACACCGTGGCCGATCTGGCGGTATTTTGGCACACCGGCGCGGAACCCACCACCCTGACGGCCTGTGTGTTTGGCGTCTGCGGCCTGGAAAACGGCGTGATGGGCTGGATCAAGACCAGCAAGGAAAAGGCCGGCGCACCGAGCGGGAGCGCCCAGGGCGCCCCGGAGGCGCCCGTGGAGCGAGAAGAACCGCCGGACGTTGGCGTGTGATCGGAGGTTATACCAATGACAGAAAACGAACTGCGGCAGAAAGTTGCCGACATTATCAACGCATGGGTGGGCGCCACCAAAGGCAGCGCCAAGCACCTGGAGATCCTGGAGATTTACAACACCCACCGCCCGCTGGCCAGGGGTTACACCGTGAAAGTGACGGACGCCTATTGCGCCACCACCGCCAGCGCGGCATACATCAAGGCCGGGATCGCAGAGTACACCGGGACCGAGTGCGGGGTGGAAAAATACACCCTGGTGGCCAAGGGCCTGGGCATTTGGGTGGAGGACGACGCCCACACCCCCAAGATCGGGGACGCCTGCGTGTACGACTGGGACGACAATGGCGTGGGGGACTGCACCGGAGCCGGGGACCATATCGGTATTGTCACCGCCACCGGCGGCGGAAAGTTCACCGTCACCGAGGGCAATATGTCCGGCGGCAAGGTGGGCAAGCGCACCATGGCCGTGAACGGGAAATATATTCGTGGGTTTATCTGCCCTGACTTTGCCGCGATTGCAAAGAAGATCAGCGCGGCGGAGGCCCCGGCAGCACCCCAGGCAACGCCCCAGGCCGTCACCTCTCACACCGTCGTGGCCGGTGACACCCTGGGCAAGATTGCCAAGAAATACGGCGCCACGGTGGAGGCCCTGGCGGAGATCAACGGGATCAAAAACCCCAACCTGATCCATGTGGGGCAGGTTATCTATTTGACGGCGGCGGCAGCCGCCACGGCCAAGCTGGCCCGCCTGGGCGTGATCAACTCCCCGGACTACTGGGCGCAGGCCGCAGCCTCCGGCAAGGTCAAATACCTGGACATTCTGCTGACTAAGGCGGCGGAGAAGATCACCAAGGCCGGGACACGGACGGCCACACCGGAGGAGGGCGTGGCGGCCCTGGTGGCCGCTGGCGTGATCAATACGCCGGACTACTGGCTGGCCAATTACGGCACATTCCCCAGCCTGGGGGCGCTCCTGTGCGCCCTGGGTGGGGCTGTGAAATAAAATCATAGGAGGACAAAGACATGGAAACCATTATGCAGTATATCCCCATGGCGATCTCTGCCATCCTGCTGGCGGCCCTGATCCTGACCGTGGCCACCAACATCATTGTGCAGGTGCTTAAAAAATTGACCTGGGACAAGATCCCCACCAACATCCTGGCCTTTATCGTGGCCATGACGGTGACGCTGTTGGTATTCTTCGCCGTGTGCCAGATCATGGGTTGGGCCGTCACCTGGTACATGGTGGCCGGGGCCGTGGCCCTGGGCGTGTTCGTCTGTTATGCGGCTATGTTCGGATTTGATAAACTCCGGGAGGCCCTGGAGCAGATCACCAAATGGAAGAAATAAAAAATCCCCCCCGGCACCGTCGCGGTGCCGGGGGATTTTCTGTTTTAGGGCTATCATTCACGATTTATTACGCAACCGAAAAAACCGTTTACGAAAATAAATACAATGTGTTCGGATAACCCCGCATTTGGTACGGCTGAAGGGATTCGAACCCCCGACCTACTGGTTCGTAGCCAGTCACTCTATCCAACTGAGCTACAGCCGCAAATCGCTTGTCAGGCTTGTCTCTCCCTGACAGCTAGATTATTCTAGCACATCAAAATGGAAAATGCAAGCGTTATTTTTCTTTTTTTGCGCAATGTGGGGCGGGGCAATATTGCCCCGCCCGCGCCATCTGGCTATGGTATGTGTCAGATCATCAACAGCCGCAACCGTTGTTGCAGCCACAGCCGCCATTGCAGCCACAACCATTGTTGCAGCCACAGCCGCCCCAGTTTCCGCCGCCACAGCAGCAGCACAGGACGATCAGGATGATGATGATCCACAGGCAGCCGCCGCCGCCCCAACCGCAACCGTTAAACCCCATAATGAAGTACCTCCTGATTTAGATGTCGGACCGCCGTTGGCGGCCTCACTCCATCTTATGTATCAGGTACGGTTTGGTTCGGCGCTTCAAAAATTTCGATTTAGTTCAGACGGGAGACCGTTACGCCCGACCGGACCTGACGGACCGCATCAGGGTCCAGGGTGCCGGAGCTCTCCAGACGGGCCAGCAGAGTTCCCCCCTCCTTGTACGCAGCGTCCAGGGCAAAGTAGGAGACATAAACCACCTGGGCCCGGAGGAAGCGGCTCTCCGCCAGCAGCCGGTACTCCCCGGCGGTGAGAACACCCAGCTCCTGCGCCTTTTGCAGGGATGCATCCCAGATAAAGTCCGGACTTTCGCCGGAGTCCCGATAGCCCAGCGCCCGGAGCACAAAGGTCATGTACTCCTCGGCCTTGATGGCGCTGTCGGTGCCGAACAGCCGCGCGGTACTGTCCACCCCCTTGGTGTACCCCTTTTCATAAGCGTAGGCCGCGTAAGGCCCGGCCCAGGCCGGGACGTCGGTAAAGGGGTTCTGGGCCGTGGTGGCCAGCGCCGTCTCCTCCTCCCCCAGCAGCCGCAGAAACATAATCAGACCCTGGATGCGGGTAGGCGGCTGCTCCAGGTCATAGCCGGAGCCATAGGCGGTATCGCTCCCTTTGAACAGCCCCAGGGCCTTCATGGCGTCCGCCAGGGCGTTATAGTCTGTGGCGCCGCTCCCGGTCAGGCGGTAGAAGCCCTCCAGCGAGAGCACCGCCGTGGGCGACGTCACCGTGACAGCGGCCACGGTGTTCTCCACCGCCAGGTAGCGCCGATCCAGAGTCAGGGCCCCAGTAGACTTCTCCCAGCCGTTGGACAGGTCCAGCACCTTTCCGGAGGGACAGGAAAGCGAGGCCTCCCCCGCCAGCAGCAAAAAGCCCGAGCCGGCGCTCACCTGCACCACATCCCCCTGCTTGAGCCGAATGTCCGTAAAGGCGGCATGATAGCTGCCCTCTCCCGTCAGCACCCCCGCACGGGCCGCATAGAGGTCTGCTTCGGCCTCCAGCCGGTCCGCCGCCGCGGCATAGGTCTCCTCATGGCGCTTGGCGGCCCGCTCCTCCGCCCGGGCCGTCAGCGCGGGCACATATGTCCCATCCACATAGCTCTTGGACACCAGCGGGTCTCCGGACGTGCCGCCGGAGACCGCCAGAGTGACGGCGCCGCCCAACAGGGTCAGGGCCAGCAGCAGCGCCGCCGCCTGTTTTCTCATCATGGGTTACTCCTTCTGCCGCCGCGGGCTCAGTGATTGGCGGCCCGGTAGACCGCCAGCAGTCCGTCGTGGTCCAGAGGGCAGAAGCTGCCCACGCTACGGCTCCGACCGCGGGAGCACCCCAGGGCCAGCGCCTCCAGCTCCTCCTCTGGGATTACGCCGGCCTCCGACTGCCCCAGGCTGACGGGAAGCCCCAGGTCCCGGAAGCAGGCCTCCACCGCCGCGATGGCCGCCAGCGCGGCCTGCCCGTCGTCTTCCTCCGATACGCCGAACACGGTCCGGCCCAGACGGGCAAAGCGGGCGGGGTCGCGGGTCCACACCTGCCTGGCCCAGGCGGGCCACATAATCGCCAGACTGGCTCCGTGGGCCATGCCGTACCGCCCTGAGAGCTCATGGCCGAGCTGGTGGACGGTAAAATCTTTGGTCCGGCCCAGGCCGGTCAAATTATTGTGGGACAGGCTCCCGCACCACATCAGTTCCGAGCGGGCCTCATAATCGTCCGGTCGGACCAGGGCGGTCTTCCCGAACCGGACGGTCGTGCGCAGAATGGCCTCCGCCAGCGCGTCGGTCAGCTCATTGCCCTGTACGTCGGAAAAATAGCGGTCCAGCGTATGCATCAGGATATCGGCCACGCCGCAGGCCGTCTGATAAGGCGGCAGTGTATAGGTCAGCTCCGGATTCAGAATGGCAAAGCGCGGGCGGTTCCACTCTGCGTTAAAGCCCCGTTTCTCCTGGGTGGCCTCGTTGGTGAGGACCGTGGAGTCGCTGGTCTCGCTGCCCGCCGCGGCAATGGTGAGCACGGCCCCCACCGGAATTGCTGTAATGGGCTTCTCCTTTCCGGAATAGTAGTCCCAGACCGGGACCTCCGGCCTGGGAAGTCCCGCAGCCAGCGCCTTGGCCGTATCCAGTACGCTGCCGCCGCCCACGCCTAAAATAAAGTCGATCTCCTTGTCCCGGTACTCCTCCAAGGTCTCGCAGACGAAGCGCAGCACCGGGTTGGGCTGGATACCACCCTTGGCGTACCAGCGCAGCCCGCACCCGGTCAGGGAGGCCGTCACCCGGCCCAGCAGCCCGCTCCGGACGGCGCTGCCGCCGCCATAGAGCACCAGGACCGTGGAGCCGCCCTCCGCCTGCACCGCCGGCCCGGCCTGCTGTTCCGTCTCCCTCCCGAATATCACCTTCGTGGGTACCTGATAGGTAAATGCCTGCATACTGCGCACCTCTTTCTTTTTCTCCGTTTTAAATTCAGTATACTATACCCCTTCTTTTCTTGCAATTCTTTCTTCGTCTGCGCATAAATTGGATCGAGCATGAAAAAGAAGGAGGAGTCCAATGTGGAAGAGCAAGGCAGCGTCCTCGTCCGGGTGTACACCTCCCGGGCCCAGATCCCGGTACCCGACGCCAGCGTAGCCCTCACCCGCCCTACCCAGGACGGTCGCAGCGATCTCATTGCCCTTCGGGTGACGGATGAGAGCGGGCTGATCCAGCCGATATCCATCCCCGCCCCCGCCGCCGCCGGGAGCACGCACCCAGGCCCAGAGCATCCTTACGCCACCTGTGACATCCAGGTCGAGCATCCGGATTTTCAGATGCTGCGTGTCGAAAATGTGCAAATTTTTTCCGGAGTGGAGACGCTTCAGGACGCCGAGCTAATCCCCCTGCCCGAACACCCCGACCCGGCAGATATGACCAGCACCGTTGCGGTGACGCCGCAGCCTCTGTAAAGGAGAATCACATGGCGCCTGTTGTCATCCCCTATGTCCCCGAATTTATCACCGTACACCTGGGCCCCGCCAGCCAGAGCGCGGAAAACGTCACCGTCTCCTTCGCCGACTACATCAAAAATGTAGCCTCCAGCGAGATCTATCCCACCTGGGAGCTCTCGGCGCTCCGCGCCAATATTCTGGCGCAGATCTCCTTCGCCCTGAACCGGGTCTACACCGAATACTACGTCAGCCGCGGCTATCCCTTCCAGATCACCTCCACCACCGCCACGGACCAGAAGTTCATCAAAGGCCGCAACATCTTTGACAATATCGACCGATTGGTGGACGATATCTTCAACGACTATATCCGCCGTCAGGGCTTTGTGGAGCCTCTGGCCGCCAAGTTCTGCAATGGCACCACCGTCACCTGCGACGGGCTGTCCCAATGGGGCAGTCAGGAGCTGGCCCAGCAGGGGCTGGACAGCATGGCCATCCTGCGGCGATACTACGGAAACGACATCGAGCTGGTAGTGGAGGCCCCTGTCCAGGGCCTCCAAAACTCCTATCCCGGCTCGCCCCTGCGCCGGGGCGCAGCCGGTCCCGACGTGGTGGTAGTCCAAACGGAGCTCAACCGCATCGGCCAGAACTACCCTGCCATCCCTAAAATTCAGCCGGTAGACGGAGTGTTCGGCCAGCAGACCGAGGAGGCCGTCCGCCGTTTCCAGGAGATCTTTGGCCTTACCGCCGACGGCGTGGTGGGCAAGGCCACCTGGTATCGGCTGGTCTCCCTCTATGTGGGGGTAAACCGTCTGTCCGAGCTGGTCAGCGAGGGGCAGCGGATGTTCGGCATTCCGTTTCAGGCCCCGCAGGCGGTGTCCGAGGGCTCTCCCCGGAATCAGGTGCTGATGGTCCAATATTTTCTCTCCATCCTAGCCCAGTTTGATCCTCTGATCCCCTTCGTCACACTGGATGGCATCTATGGTCCCGCCACCCGCCAGGCGGTCCGCTCCTTCCAAACAGCCCAGGGAATTCCTGTCACCGGGACGGTGGATACCGCCACCTGGAACGCCCTCTACTCCGCCTTTGAGGGCATTGACGTCACTGTGCTGTCCGATGACATTCTCTTCCCCGCTGAGCTGCAAGGGCTGGGCAACGATCCAGATTTCTATTCCCAGATCACCCGTATGACCCAGTTCCCTGGTCGGGAGCTCCGCCTTGGCGACCGGGATGTGGAAAGGAGTGGGAGCTGATGCGAAGCGAACGAGATTTTCTGGGGCTTCCCATCCACAGCCTCCAGGCCATGCTGCGGGAAATCTCCTACTGCGACCATAATATCCCCTGTCTCATCCCCGACGGCATCTTTGGTGAGGAGACGTTGGAGGCGGTCATGCGCTTCCAGCGCCAGAGCGGCCGCCCCGTCACCGGGCGGGTGGACAACGGCACCTGGGACGCCATCGTCACCGCTTATTACGCCTCCCTGCGGATCACCGCTCCGCCCAGGTCGGTCCAGGCCTTCCGAGACCTGGCCTTTACCGCCCGGCCCGGCGACTGCTGCGTCCATATGTACCTGGTCCAGTCCATGTTCCTGGCCCTCTCCCATGTGCTGGCCGGCATCGAGCCCGTCCCGGTCACCGGACGGCACACCGGCGCCTCCGTGCGCAACGCGATCTGGCTCCAGCGCCGGGCCGGGTTGGACGAGACCGGGGCGCTGGATAAACTGACCTGGGATATGCTGAGCCGCCTCTACGGCATGTATATCTCCCGTAACTTCGAGGATACCCTCTGCTTTTCCGAAGCTCAGATCGACCCGGAGCGCTCGCCGGACACCAGGGGCTTCCCCTGGGAGCCCGACGGCCCCGGCGGCCTCTGCCGGTAAAAAAACGCCGCGTGCTCACAACAGCACGCGGCGTTTTTTACTCGTAGGGCTGGAACTCCTGGTCGAGCACCCGTTTGCGGTGATAGCTCACATAGTCCGGCGCCGCCTGCGGGCACTCCCTCCCAATCGCCTCCAAAATGAGCGCCGGATTGAGGCCCGGGTTCTGGGCCCGCAGCACTGCGTTCAGGGTCAGCGCATCCCGGCGTCCCTCATAGTCCACCCGGTGGATCAGTGGGATCAGATCGACCTGCGTCTCACCTGACTTGGCCTTTTTTGACTTCTTTGTCACCACCAGCGCGTCCCGGCTCAACAGGGCCCGGATGGCGTTTTCCGCCCCCACCGGGGTCCCCGCCTCATACTCCAGGGTGATGATATAGTTGACATAACACAGTTCCTTGAAGGGCCGTGCGGCGTCGTAGCACCGGTGGACCGTAATACCCTCCGGCAGCGTTCGGGTCAGCCGCCAGGGCACCTCGCTCAAAGGCACCTCCCCCATCAGTCCGAATTCCATAATCTCGCATTCGCTGGAATAGCCCACCGACAGGGGCAGGGGGATGGAGACATAGGCATGGGGGTTAAAGCCCTCTGTGTGCCGGATGGGCACCCCGGCCCGCAGAAACGCCCGCTGGAAGGTGCGCATCAAATCCAGGTGAGAGATGTACCGGGCGCGCCCAGTCTTGGAAAAGGAAATGCGCTGATCAGGCATCACAGATACCTCCCGTATAGAGCTTGTCCGCCCCGCAGCCGGTGCACTGCTTCCGGCAGTCCGGGGTGATCCTGGCCTGATAGGCCAACTCCCGCTCCCGCCACAAGAACTCCGTGCGCACGCCGGTGGAAACGCAGGACCAGGGCAGCACCTCGTCCCGGCTCCGGGTCCGGTTGGCATAGAACGCCGGGTCCAGGCCGCAGGCCGCCAGGGCCTTCAGCCACCGCTCCAGGCTGAAATACTCGCTCCAGGAATCAAATTTGGCCCCGTCCCGCCAGGCCGCCTCGATGGCGTCGGCCAGCCGGCGGTCCCCCCGGGAAAAAACCGCCTCCAGGAAGCTGGTCTCCGGATCGTGCCAGTGATAGGTGATGGATTTCTCCCGCATGTTGTCCCGCAACAGCTTGACCCGGCGGAGGTACTCCTCCCGCTCCACCTGGGGCTCCCACTGGAAGGCTGTGTGGGGCTTGGGGACGAAGCAGGCGGTGGACACCGTGATGCGGCAGCCCCGGCGCCGGTTGGGAGTTACATCCCGCCAGACCTGGAGCACCTTCCTGGCCAGCTCGGCAATGCCCAGCACGTCCTCGTCGGTCTCGGTGGGCAGGCCCAGCATGAAGTAGAGCTTCACCGAGCTCCACCCACCGGAAAAGGCGGTGCGGCAGGAGGTGAGCAGATCCTCCTCGGTGACGTTCTTGTTGATGGCGTCCCGCAGCCGCTGGGTCCCCGCCTCCGGGGCGAAGGTCAGCCCGCTCTTTCGCACATGCTGGAGCCGCTCCATGAGTCCCATGGAGAAGTTGTCCGCCCGCAGGGAGGGCAGGGACAGCGAGACCTTGTGGGGCTCACACCAGTCCAGCAGGCCGTCGCACAGGCCCTCCAGAGGCCGGTAGTCACTGGTGGACAGGCTGGACAGGGTCATCTCCTGATAGCCGGAATCCCGGCACGCGGCGATGCCCTGCTCCAGCAGGCGCTGGGGGGAACGGGGCCGCACCGGCCGGTAGGCATAGCCCGCCTGGCAGAAGCGGCAGCCCCGGATACAGCCGCGGAATACCTCCAGCATCACCCGGTCATGGACGATCTCGGTGGAGGGCACGATGGTCTTGGTGGGAAAATAGGAGTGCTCAAAATCCTGGACGATCCGTTTGGTCACCACGGAAGGCGCACCCTCCGTCGGCGTGACGGCGGTCACCACGCCGTCCTCCCCGTAGGTCACCTCATAGAGCGACGGCACATACAGGCCGGGGATACGGGCAGCGGCTACCAGCAGTTCCCGCCTGCGCCACCCCTCGTTCCGGGCGCGGCGGTAGAGCTCCAGCAGCTCCAGCAGCACGTCCTCTCCCTCACCCAGGCAAAAGATGTCGATAAAGGGCGCCAGGGGCTCGGAGTTGTAGGCGCAGGTGCCGCCTGCAATGATCAGGGGACTCTCCTCCCCTCGGTCCGCCGTGCGCAGGGGCAGCCCGGCCAGGTCCAGCATATTGAGCACATTGGTGTAGGCCAGTTCATAGCCCAGGGAAAAGCCGATTACGTCAAACCCCGAGATGGGGTCGCCGCTCTCCAGCCCGTAGAGGGAAAGCCCTTCTCGGCGCATCTCGGCCTCCATATCCCCCCAGGGGGCAAAGACCCGCTCACACCAGACGCCCTCCTGCTCATTCATCAGTCCATACAGGATGCGTACACCCAAGTTGGACATGCCGATCTCATACGTATCCGGAAAGCAGAGTGCTACCCTTGTGTCTACACTCCGGCGGTCCTTGACCACCGCGTTGTATTCCCCTCCCGTATACCGTGCGGGCTTCTGTACCCGGGAGAGAATCATCTCCATTGTCCTGTCCATGCCAGTCCTCCAGCGCCTCATTGTTTGTCAATGAATTATTTTACCCTGTGGAGTAAGGAATGGCAAGTCCAATTTCTCTCTGCGCTCCACTACGGGGAATTACAAAGGAATTCTCTGCTTGCTTCCTCCGCCGGGCTGGGGTATACTATTCATAGAAGGTTTTGGCTCGAACACCTCTGACCGCTCCGCAGCGGTGGAAGAGGGTGAGCTGATTACCTTCGATGCATCCCGCAGGCATGCAGACTTCAGGTTCGCCCCGTATGAGCTACTGATGCCCTGCGTGATTTTCTTATTTTGCGGCGCCCTTCAGAAGCCGGTCCCGCCTGGGCAGACTGGGCATGCCCCCGGCGGGAATCTGCTATATTGGGGGCAAAAGAAGCACTGTGGTACGCTTTTGTGGGGTCATTGGCGGTAACGCTTGAACGATCCGGGCGGGAAGCGGTGCTTCTATTTTTATACCTGTTTCACGGCAAGCGTCCCAAAAATGTGAAATCCCCGTAACCATGCGGTTACGGGGATTTTGGCGGAGTGGGAGGGATTCGAACCCTCGGACGGCTTTTGACCGTCACACGATTTCCAGTCGTGCTCGTTATGACCTCTTCGATACCACTCCATCTGAGTCTGTATCCAATCTTTCGCGAATACAGGGAAGTTCGGTCCGCCGGAGGGCGTGCTCTGCGGCGAACAGCATTGATTATTATACCATCTTTTGCCCTCCCGTCAAGAGGGAATTTTCAAAATTTGCGAAAAAACTGCGGGCCATTGTATTGTGCCCCAAAACATGCTATAAATGGAAGTACATTTTCCAAAGAGGTGTCAAAGATATGGAACTCTCTCGTTTGCAGGCGCTGGATCTGCTCCGGAAGTATAACAAGGACCCCTTCCACCTGCGCCATGCCCTGACGGTGGAAGCCGTTATGGGCTGGTTCGCCCGGGAGCTGGGCTACGGCGCGGAAGCGAGCTTCTGGTCTTCCGTCGGGCTGCTCCACGACCTGGACTTCGAGCTGTGGCCCGAAGAGCACTGCGTCAAGTCCCAGGTCCTCATGCGGGAGCACGGTCTGGACGAGGCCCTGATCCACGCCACCGCCAGCCACGGCTGGGGACTGGCCTGCGACGTCAAACCGGAGCATGAGATGGAAAAGGTGCTCTTCGCCTGCGACGAGCTCACGGGGCTCATCGGCGCGGCGGCCCTCATGCGGCCCTCCAAAAGCTGCACCGATATGGAGCTCAAGTCTCTGAAAAAGAAGTTTAAGGACAAGAAGTTTGCCGCCGGCTGTTCCCGGGATGTGATCGCCCAGGGAGCCGCCCTGCTGGGCTGGGACCTGGACAAGCTGCTGGACATGACACTCCGCGCCATGCAGGACAGCGAGGCCAAAGTCGAAGCCGAGGCCGCCGCGCTCTAAGCGTTACAATCTGTTCATGTTTCATCCCTTGCATTCAAAGGTATAATATGTTACATTAGCATAATACCGAACCATTCCGAATGAAAAAGGAGCTTTTTATGGAAAAATCACCGCGCCGCGGCCTGAAAAACAAAGCCTCCCGCATCCTGATCAACATTCTTGTCACCCTCGTTCTCGGCCTGCTCTATTTTTACGTCTCCCTGCCGGCGATCAACCTCCATGACAGCAATTTTTACGGCTTTTTCTTCGTACTGTGCATCATCTACGTGGTCTGCGCCCTCATTACCTCCGGCTTCCACATGGACGCCAGTGGCGGCATCAAGGAGTATTTCCGCTTCATCAAGTCCCAATGCCTGCCCATCGGCATTCTGATGCTCCTGCTCATCGTGATCGCCATCCTGGGCACTGTCATCTCCATGCCCATCTTCCGAGCTGCCTCCTATCGGGACCTGCTCACGGTGGAAAACGGCGACTTTGCCGCCGAGGTGGAGGAGATCTCTTTCGATCAGATCCCCATGCTGGATGAGCAGTCCGCTCAGCGCCTGGGCGACCGCAAGCTGGGCGAGCTGTCCGACATGGTCAGCCAGTTCGAGGTGGCCGATGATTACACCCAGATCAATTATCAGGGCCGCCCCGTCCGCGTCACCCCGCTGAACTACGGCGATCTCATCAAATGGTTCAACAACCGCAGCCAGGGCCTGCCCGCCTATATCATCGTGGACATGGTCTCCCAGGAGGCCGAGGTGGTCCGCCTGCCGGAGGGCATGAAGTATTCCCCCTCCGAGCCCCTGAACCGCAACGTCATGCGGCACCTGCGGTTTACCTATCCCACCTATATGTTCTCCACGCCCACCTTTGAGATCGACGAGAGCGGCCACCCCTATTGGGTCTGTCCCAAGCTGGAGATGACCATCGGTCTTTTCGGCGGCCGGGACATCGACGGCGCCGTACTGATGGATGCTGTCACCGGTGAGTGCGAGTATTACGAGGATGTGCCCACCTGGGTGGACCGGGTCTACCTGGCCTCACTCATCATGGAGCAGTATGACTACCACGGCACCCTGGTCAACGGCTTCATCAACTCCATCTTCGGTCAGCGGGACGTGACCCACACCACCGAGGGCTTCAATTATATTGCCCTGAGCGACGACGTATATATGTACACCGGCGTCACCTCCGTGGGCTCCGACCAGTCCAACGTGGGCTTCCTGCTGTCCAACCAGCGGACCAAGGAAACCAAGTACTATAAGGCCCCCGGCGCCACGGAGCAGTCCGCAATGGCCTCCGCGCAGGGCAAGGTCCAGCACCTTCAGTACCAGGCCACCTTCCCTCTCCTGCTCAACATCTCCGGCCAGCCCACCTACTTCATTGCCCTGAAGGACGCCGCCCAGCTCGTCAAGATGTACGCCATGGTCAACGTCTCGCAGTATCAGATCGTGGGCATCGGCAACACCGTGGCGGAATGTGAAAAGGATTATATCCTCCAGTTGGCTGAAAACAACATCACCACTCCTGAGGTCCTGCCTGAGACCACCATCTCCGGCGCCGTAGAGGAGATTCTCTCCGCCGTTCTGGACGGCAACACCTACTACTTCGTCCGTCTGGAGGGCGAAGATGTCTACTACTCCCTCTCCGCGCTGGACAATCCGGCGGCGGTCATCCTCAAGGTGGGCGACTCGGTCACCATCGACCACGCGCCCCAGACCGGTGAGGAGGTCAACCCCATCCTCAACGGCTACAGCCTCACCATCGACGGAAAGGCCACGCCGGACCCCATCGTCTCCCCCGAGCCTGCGGTCTCTGCGCCGGAGGCCGCCCCCGACGCCTCTTCGGCCCTCCCTGGTGCTGCATCCGTAGTTCCCGCCGCCTGACGGTATGGAATGCCCCGGACCGACTTCACGCTCGGTCCGGGGCGCTTTTTTGCCTGCGCGTCCACGCCTGAATGAGCCGTAGTGCCTCCGGCGACAGGAGGAACAGGGCTGCCAGATTGGGTAGCGCCATCATCCCGTTACACACGTCGGCCAGCTGCCAGACCGTCCCCACGTCCCCAACGCTCCCCAGGACCACACAGACCAGAAAGGCCATGCGGTAGACGCCCGTCCAGCGGCTGGTGCCGGTGAGGTATTCCAGCCCCCGCTCCCCATAATAGCTCCAGCCCAGCAAGGAGGAGAAGGCGAACATCAAAAGGCAGACCGCCACGAAGGGTCCCCCCCACCGGCCCATTACCGTGGCAAAAGCCGCTCCCGACAAGGCTGCGCCCACCATGGAGCTGTCCACCGTTCCCGCCTGGATGGCCCTCAGAGCCGTCTGGGGCGCGTACACGCCGGAGACCAGAATGACCAGTGCGGTAACCGTGCAGACCAGCAGCGTGGCAATAAAGACCTCAAAGAGGCCCCACATGCCCTCCTCCGCCGGCTCATCCACGTCCGCCGCGGCATGTGCCATGGCGGAGGAGCCCAGGCCGGCCTCATTGGTGAACACACCCCGGGCCACGCCGTAGCGCATAGCCGCCGCCATGCCGTACCCCATCCCGCCTCCCAGGGCCGCCTTTGGGGTCAGGGCCTGGGTGACGATCTCCGTCAGGGCCGCCGGTATCGCGACGGCATGGTGGGCCAGCACCAGCACCCCGCCGCCCAAAAAGAGCAGCGCCATCACCGGCACCAGCTTTTCGCTCACCCGTCCGATGCGACCGATGCCGCCCAGAATGACCAGACCGGTGAGGGCGGCGGTCACGCACCCCACTGCCAGACGGTCCCAGCCGAAGGCGTGCTCCAGAGAGGTGGCGATGGAGTTGGCCTGCACCATATCCCCGCCGCCGATGGAGGCGCATACGCAGAAGAGAGAGAACATCATTGCCAGCGGTCGCAGCTTCAGTCCCCGCTCCATATAGTCCATGGGCCCCCCCTGCCATGCCCCCGCGCCGTTCCGCCGCCGGTAGCGGACCGCCAGCGTCTTTTCCGCGCAGCCGGTCATCATCCCCAGGAAGGCGGAGACCCACATCCAGAACACCGCGCCCGGCCCGCCGTAAAAAATGGCGGTAGCCACGCCTGCGATACTGCCGGTGCCGATGGTGGAGGCCAGGGCGGTGGAGAGGGCTTGAAACTGGGTCAGCCCCTTCTCATTCCCCCGCCCGCGTTTGCGCAGCAGCGAGCCCAGCGTCGCCCGCAACCACAGCCTGCATTCAAACACCTGAAAGAATCCGCTGCGGAGGGAATAATAGAGTCCCAGCAGCAAAAAGCCGCCCAGCAGCCAAGGATTCCAGATCCAGCCGCCGAGCCGCTCTAAAAAAACCATGTCCACACCTCCTCTACTCAGGAGTATGTGGACATAGGCCCAAAAATGCCGTCAAAGGCGCGCGCAAAATCAAAAAGAAGGACTCGACTTTGGGGCGGTGTTCGTAAGACAGTATTGCCCGTACCCCGAAAAAGCTGTTGGCTGAATATAAACACAACGCCTGAAGAATTTGCGAATTCTTCAGGCGTTTCTCTTTGTACAGTAGATTTCTTTGCGGGTTTCTGCTACAATATGTTTGATAAAAATATGCGCCAAACCGGGGTTTTCAGAGGAGGTTTCTAATGAAGAAATACAGTGGTTGGATTGTTTTACTTATTTTTATCTTCATTTGTGCTGGCGGGGTATGGCTTACTTTACAGGTCACAGCAGAGTATCCCAAACTGGGAGAGCCAGTCTCTTATCCTGTCAATCAAGTTGATGGCTTTGAACTGACCATCGAAAAGCCATCATGGTCTCCATTTAGAGGCTATACAATCCGCTGGGCCGTTACTGCAAATTCTAAAGAAGTCTATTCCTTCATTGAGGATGGTGGCCCTGGCTTTGAGTATCTCGAACGCTATATTGACGGGCAATGGTATCGTTTGGCATATTCGCAAGACGCATTTCCTTTTAGAAATTTAGAATTTTCGTTGGGTGGAAATGACGGGACAGGCTTGCAGGGGAGCGTTGTTCAAAAATATGATTATTATGGTACTCGCTTGGAAGCGGGAACCTATCGGATAGTATTGGAAATGAAAGCAAAAGACGGAACACCGTATTATCTGGCGAGAGAATTTGATGTTGAGTAAATTAGTAGGCAGACAACTTCCGGTTTGCCGAACCGTTTCTAAAATCCTTTAGGACGGGGGGCGCATTTCTATACGGTGTAGCCCCGTATGTACTTTTTGCGTCACTGCGTTCCGAACAAGGGGCTACACCGCTTGCGCCGCTTTGCGGCTATCTATATTATTATATACAGGAACAGCGTGACTTCGAAAGTCACGCTGTTCCTGTATATAACTGTCTTACGGATACTGCCCTTTTGTCGTGTCCTTCTTTTTGTCTTGTCCGAATACTATAGATGCCTGGCCGGAACCGGGGCCCGCACAGCGGGGCGGCGCAGGGCGAATTCATTTCGCCCGAGCATGTTAAAATCCCCAGGTCTCCATAAAAATAACCACACCTGACGGTGTGGTTATTTTTATGGAGGCGCCACCCAGACTCGAACTGGGGGTAAAGGTTTTGCAGACCTCTGCCTTACCACTTGGCTATGGCGCCGGAAAGTGGAGACCCACAGTCTCCTGGAGCAGGTGACGAGGCTCGAACTCGCTACCTCCACCTTGGCAAGGTGGCGCTCTACCAGATGAGCTACACCTGCGAATCAACAGTCCAGCATATGCCGCAGATTCGCGTTTGATGCATGGGAAGAGAAAAATCTCCCGGGGGACGCCAATGGGCATCCCCCGGAGATTGGTGCCTCCGGTCGGAATCGAACCAACGACACGAGGATTTTCAGTCCTCTGCTCTACCAACTGAGCTACAGAGGCAAATGCGGGCGTTGCCGCCCATGGCGACGCGGAAGGGACTTGAACCCTCGACCTCCGGCGTGACAGGCCGGCGTTCTAACCAACTGAACTACCGCGCCAGATGGTGTCAGGTCAAAGACCTGTGGTGGGAACAACAGGACTCGAACCTGTGACATCATGCTTGTAAGGCATGCGCTCTACCAGCTGAGCTATGCTCCCCTGGTGCCGTATTTGTTTCTTTCAGACGGCGAAAGTTATTATACTAAAGCCCGGCTGAGATGTCAACACCAAATTTGCCTTTCCTGGATATTTTTTGTCCTTTATCGCGTCGCTTCCTCCAGAAGTTCTTGCAGATCCTCTTTAGTAAAGCGATACACCTTGTCACAAAACTGACAGGTCAGCTCCGCCCCGCCTTGCTCTTCGATGAGGCTCTGCATCTCCTCTTTGCCCATGCTGATGATGGCGCGGGACACCCGCTCCCGGCTGCAATAGCACTTGTAGGCCACCGGTCTGCGCTCCAGGAGCTCCGGCTCCTGCCCCTCCAGCACCCGCTCCAAAAGCTGCACCGCGTCGGCGCCGCCGTGCAGGGCGTCCGTGACAGGTCCCAGCCGGGCGATGGACTCCTCCAGCCGCTGGATCACGCTCTCGTCCGCTCCGGGCAGAAGCTGAACCAGATAGCCTCCCGCCGCAGCCACACTCTGATCCTTGTCCACCAGCACCCCCAGCGCGCAGGCGGTAGGGACCTGCTCGCTCTCCACAAAGTAGGCTGTGATATCCTCGGCGATCTCCCCGCTGACCAACTGTACGCTGCCGATATAGGGCTCCTTGAGTCCCATGTCCTTCATGACGGTCAGAGAGCCGCTGCTTCCCACGGCGGTCCCTACATCCAGCTTGCCCTGGTATTTGCGGGGAATATCCACCTGGCCGTTCTGCAGGTAACCTCTGGGATTGCCCCGGCTGTCCGACACCGCCGTGATGGCGCCCAGCGGCCCGCCGCCCTTGATCTGGAGGGTCACGGAGCCGTCCTTCTCCTTGAGCATGTCCCCCATCATGGAGGCCGCCATCAGCGTCCGGCCCAGGGCGGCGGTGGCTACCGGCAGCGTCTTGTGGATCTGCCGGGCACGCTCGACCATATCCTTGCCGGTGACGGCCACAGCCTTGACCATGCCGTCCCCGGTCATCATCCTTATAATCTCATCCATGGTTCACAAATCCTTTCGCGCGGCAAAAAAGATACGCCCCTCCCCCGGCTTCGGCGGGCGGAGCTTTAATTCGCCGTACTGCTTCACATCCCGAAAGCCGGCCGCATGGAGATAATCCGTCAGCTCCCGGGGCTCGTAGGCATATTCCTCATGGACCTCCTCCTCCCGGCGCCACAGCGCGCCCTCGCGAAAAAACAGGTCCATGCCGTAGGTGCAGATTCGACGGCGGGCCGAGTATTCCGCCCGCCAGACACAGTATGTGTCATCGGTCTCATCCATAAACATCTGGCCGTCCAGATTCCTCAGCTTCTCCGGGGTGTTCACATCGAACAGAAAGACCCCGCCCGGCATGAGAAACAGATGAACGCGCTGGAACGCCCGGCGCAGGTCCGCCGGGCACGTGACATAGTTGACGCTGTCCAGACAACAGACGCAGGCGTCGATGGTCCCGTAAAGATCCAGCTCCTGCATGGACTGGTGGAGGAAGATGGGCTTCTCACCCTGGACGGCCCGTCCCTTTTCCGCCGCCACGGCCAGCATCTCCTCCGACTGGTCCACGCCGATCATCTCATAGCCCCGCTCCGCCAGCCGGCAGGTCAGGCTTCCGGTCCCGCAGGCCAGGTCCAGCACCGTGTGGACCGGAAGCCCGGCCCTTCGAAAGTGCTTTTCGGCATAATCCGCCCATACCTCATAATGCACATCGGCGGTCAGTGCGTCATACCGCCCCGCCAGCGCTTCGTAGCTGCTCATTCGTCCTGCTCGTACTTCTTTCGGATGTCCTTGGCCCGGGGCAATACGTTCTTGTAGCCGTCCGCACCGTAGTTCAGCGAGCGGTTCACCCGGCTGATGGTGGCGCTGCTGGCCCCCGTACGCTCCAAAATATCATTATAGATCATCCCGTCGCTGAGGAGGAGCGCCACCTCGAACCGCTGTTCCATGGCCCGCAGCTCCGCCACGGTGCAGAGGTCTTCAAAAAACTTGCGGCACTCATCCAGGTCCTGCAAAGTCAGAATACTTTCATACAGCAGGTCGCTGTGCTCCTTCTTGGGCTTTTTGGTCATGTCGGGACCTCGCTTTCCTATAATCAGAGCCTTGCTCCTTATTATTTTACCACTGTGAAGTACGAAGGTAAAGAGGCAATCCGCTGCTTTCACGTTTTTCCCGTCTCTTCATAGCATAAAGGGAGAGGAGCTGATGACATGGTCAAGGACTGCCTGTGGAAGCAGGCCCTGAAGTGGGAGGGCGAGCCGGTGCTGGTTCTGTCCCTGCGCACCCCTGAGCTGGACGCAGAGAGTCGGGGCGCCCGGCGTATCAACCGCTATTACGGCAAGCTGGCGCAGATCTGGAAAGCACGCTGGGAGACCACCCTGTTTCCGTCCGCCTGCGCCGCGCTGGCGGAAGCCCGCGCGGCCTCCCGCCCATTCGAGCCCTGGAGCGTCACGCTGGACTACCGGGTGACACAGGAGGAGGCCGGCCTTCTGAGTCTTTATGTGGATGCCGTCGAGCGCTCTACCGGCCGGCCGCTCACCGTCCGCACCGCCGACACCTGGGACCTGGCCAGCGGAGTCCCTCATCTTCTCACCGACTTTCTCCCCCCAACCCGTTTGTGGCGCCAGTCCCTGCTGGCGGAGCTGACCGCACAGTCAGAAGCCCGCCTGCAAAGCGGGGAATCCTTCTTCTACGCCGATGCGCCGGCCCGGGTACGCCGCTTTTTTTCCCCGCAGCGCTTCTATCTGACGGGAGATTCTCTGGCTGTTTTCTTCCCCATGCTCTCGCTGGCGCCCGCCGCCGAGGGCATCCCGGTCTTCCTCCTGCCCCGTCCAGATGCGGCGGGAGAACAGAATTCACAAGCCTCCTGACTTCTCCCGCCCTTCCACCATAAAACTCCACAAAAATACTGAAAATGGAAAATTCTTTCTTGTGTATCAGGGCACCTT
Organism: Intestinimonas sp. UBA1698; assembly: GCF_002320075.1. Classification (NCBI taxonomy): domain Bacteria; kingdom Bacillati; phylum Bacillota; class Clostridia; order Eubacteriales; genus Intestinimonas; species Intestinimonas sp. UBA1698. The sequence goes on from NZ_DCJO01000042.1 coordinate 79,473, forward strand.
AGGATATAATAACATGTCCTGAAATGAGGACCGCAAACCGAATATACAGGAGGAGTTTTTATGGTCAAAGCGATCGTCGGCGCCAACTGGGGCGACGAGGGCAAGGGCAAGATCACCGACATGTTCGCAGAAGCATCCGACGTAGTCGTCCGCTTCCAAGGTGGGGCCAACGCCGGGCACACCATCATCTGCGATTACGGTAAATTCGCCCTGCACCAGCTCCCCTCCGGAGTCTTCTATCCCCACACCACTAACATCATCGGCAACGGCGTGGCGCTGGATGTCCCCAAATTCATGGAGGAACTGGGGCAGTTGGAGGCCGGCGGCGTGCCCGCCCCTCATCTCATTATCTCCGAGCGCACGCAGCTTCTGATGCCCTATCATGTGCTCCAGGACACCTATGAAGAGGAGCGGTTGGCCGGCAATGCGTTCGGCTCCACCAAATCGGGCATCGCCCCCTTCTATTCTGATAAGTACGCCAAGGTCGGCATTCAGGTCTGTGAGCTGTACGACGAAACCCTCCTGATGGACCGGCTGGAGCACGTCTGCACCATCAAGAATGTGCTCTTTGAGCATCTGTATCACAAGCCCCTGCTCGACCCCAAGGAGCTGTTCCAGCTCCTCATGGGCTACCGGGAGCAGATATCCCCCTTTGTGGGCGACGCACTCACCTTTGTGCGCTCCGCCCTGGCCGACGGCAGGCAGGTCCTGCTGGAGGGCCAGTTGGGCTCTATGAAGGACCCCGACTTCGGTATCTACCCCTATACCACCTCCTCCCATACGCTGGCCGCCTTCGGCTGTATCGGCGTGGGCATCTCCCCCCGGGACATCCGGGATATCGTGGTCGTCACCAAGGCCTACTCCAGCGCCGTGGGCGCCGGCGCCTTCGTCTCGGAGCTCTTCGGCGAGGAGGCCGAGGAGCTGCGCCGCAGGGGCGGTGACGCCGGCGAATACGGCGCTACCACAGGCCGCCCCCGCCGGGTGGGCTGGTTTGACGCCGTAGCCACCCGGTATGGCTGCATGGTCCAGGGCGCCACCGAGGTGGTGCTCACTGCCATCGACTGCCTGGGCTACCTGGATGAAATCAAGGTTTGCACCGGCTATGAGATCGACGGCAAGGTCACCCGCGACTTTCCCGTCCCGCCCCTGCTGGCAAAGGCCAAGCCCGTCTACGAGACGCTGCCCGGTTGGAAGTGCGACATCCGGGGAGAGACCGACTACCAGAAGCTCCCCGAGGCGGCCAGGACGTATGTCGATTTCCTGGAAAATCAGATTGGAGTCCCCATCTCTATCGTCTCCACCGGCCCCAAGCGCCACGAGATTACCCGGCGCTGAGGCTCTTCCCTCTCCGTTTTTCAATGTAAAGAAAAGTGGCCCGGACGGTCGTCCGGGCCACTTTTCTTTACAT